>JBHHVM010000560.1:0-2454 GCA_046754265.1 Phycisphaerae bacterium | reverse complement strand
TTGGTATCGTCGGCATTGGGGTTTTGCGGTGGAAGTTTGAGGAGCTGCAGTCTGTCGAGCGGGATATTGTCTAGCTCGGGGAAATCCACATCCGGGAATAAACCTTCATAGGGATTGCCGATTGTGCTCCGGGGGTCGATCGCTTCGACGGAGACGGCTGAGGAACCGTCGTCAAAGAGAATCATGCCGTATTCCTGAAGCGCGTTGGCAATGGTTTTCTCATAGGGCGTCAGACCCAACGTATCGAGGTCCAAGGTCGGGTCCAGCCGCAGCCTGGCGCCTTCCGGCAGGGCCCACCGACCCGTTGACACTCCATCGCTTTCGGTGGCAGGCGCGACGGGACCGCCCGCGGCTACGCCCGGGTAGGTGAAGCCCAGGGCGTGATTGATTTGCCCGTTTTCAAGCTCGTCAGGCCATATCAGACCGGCCAGGGTCGTGAACCCCGAGCCTCGGGCTGAAAACCCCTTCTCGTAGATTCCCGCACTATCCAAGCTGATGCTATTGGCCCAGCTTGCAACCCACCTTCCGTCTTCCAGGCGGGCTTGGAAGAAATCGTACTCGCAGCGCGTTTCGAGATTCAGGATAATCATCTGGTTATCCTGGTCCGCCTCGTCGCCGCACACGCCAAACGGGATCGGGTTGTCAGCCCCGTCGATATCGTTGGCCGGCTCGGCGAAATCAGGGATGGGCACGTCCTTCAAGAAATCCACGTTGGCATAGTCTTGACCGCACGCTAGATAAACATCCCATCTGGGCGTGCTCGAATCGGCAAAATACACCGGGGCTGAGTACTGCTTGAACTCGATGACAAAGCCATCGGACGCGGCGGCTTCGGCGATGAGGGCGACATAGTTGTCCGAATCGGGGTCGATCTCAGCATCGGCAGGAATGCGCTGGTTGAGCGGGCTGTCAGCCGAATAGAGCCGGAGGTCGGCCAACGCGGGAAGCGAAACCGGTTTTTCCGGCTGAGACGGTCCGTCTGAGTTTCCATTGCTGCAGTCGGCGGGGCACGAAGCGTCCGTCTCTCCGGCTTCACACGTTTGATTGCCGCAGGCCCCCCCGCCAACATGGTTATCACCGGATCGCATACACCCGCTCAACGTGACGACCACGGCCCAGGCCGCGACTGATCCAATGAGACTCACTCGCTTGATGGTTTCCATGCTTCCTCTCTCGGACGGGCTGCACCTAGCCCACAAGAGCATGGGCGAGCTCCAACCCTGCGTGACACGAACCTAGGCGAAACCCGCTTCGCGTACCCGATGCTACCTAGCTTGGGGAGACCGCAGCCATGGACCTACCGGCGGGCCTTTCGGGCACGGGTCTTCTTGCGGGCTTTGGTTTTGCGCGTGGCCTTGGCGGGCCTGCCGGCCTTCCTGGCCTTGGACTTCTTGGCGGTCTTCTTCTTGGACTTTTTGACGGTCTTTTTCTTGGCGGTTTTCTTTGCGGCGGTGGGTCTGGCTTTGGTTTTTCGGGCGGCGGCGGACCGGTGTTTGGTGGGCTTGGAGGCGGTCTGTTCGAGGACCGCCTGGGCGGCGGCCAATCTGGCGACCGGAACCCGATAGGGGCTGCACGAAACGTAGTCCATGCCGACGTGGTGACAGAAGCGGACACTGTGGGCTTCGCCGCCGTGCTCGCCGCAGATACCGATTTTCAGTTTGGGTTTGACCGAGCGGCCCTTCTCGATGCCCATGCGGACCAGTTGGCCCACGCCTTCGGTGTCCAGGCGTTCGAAGGGGTCCGCCTCGAAGATGGCGGCTTTATCCTGATCGACGTAATCGGGCAGGAATCGGCCCGCGTCGTCGCGGGACAGGCCCATGGTGGTCTGGGTCAGGTCGTTGGTGCCGAAGCTGAAAAACTCGGCGGACTCGGCGATGCGATCGGCGGTCAGAGCAGCCCGGGGGGTCTCGATCATGGTGCCGACCATGTAGGACAGTTTCTTGGGGGCCTTGCTCTTGGCGAGGAGCCTGGCCCGGTCGGAGGTGGCGACGGCCAGGTCTTGCCGAGTCTGGGCCAGGGCCTCCTCCCGGCCCGTGTCGGCCAATTGGGCGACGCGGCTGAGTAGATTGGCGATACGCTCGTTGAGTCCGGTGAGCTTGTCGGTCTCCTCCTTGGTGCCGAACGCCAGAACCAGGCGCTGGCGGGCCAAGTCGTGGGTGCGCTCGACGAGGATGGCCAGTTCTTTGCCGTCGATGCTGAGTGGAATCATGATCTCGGGTCTGACGTCGAGACCACATTTGGCACAAACGGCGGCGGCATCGACGATGGCCCGGACCTGCATTTCGAGAATCTCTGGATAGGTGATGGACAACCGGCAACCCCGATGGCCCAGCATGGGGTTGGTCTCGTGGAGTTGCTCGATGCGGCGGCGAACGTCGTCCGCGGTGACAAGCTGGGCTTCGAGCCGGTCGTGCTTGAGGCGGTCCCAAACTTCGACCTGGCGCAGCTCTTGCT
>JBHHVM010000559.1:0-2459 GCA_046754265.1 Phycisphaerae bacterium | reverse complement strand
CTGCGGTGCGCCGGCGCTTCGACGGAGTGACCCTTGATCTGGTCGCCCGATCGGAGGCGGGCCCCATGGCGGCCAATTGGGGTCTGATCGACACGTCATTTTCACCGGAGCAATTCGGCCTCCACAGGCTTTTTGGCGACGATGCGCTGCCCAAGACCCTTGTGGAGCGGCTGGACGGTTATGATGGCGTCGTCAACCTGCTGGGTGGGTTGGATGAAGCCGTGTCCGAGCGCTTGCGGCAAGCGTGTGCAGGGGCTGTGTTCTGCGTCGCCCCCGCGCCCGCTCCAGCCCGCGGTGGCATGCACATCGTGGACCAATGGTTGGCGACGCTGGCATCGCAAAAGTTGAAGTTGAAGTCGAGCGAACAGGCCCTTCATACACCGGACGATCAGGAACGCCTGGCCGGTCGGGTTCTACTGAAACAGGTCGCGGGTCAGCTAGTGGGCAGGGTCATGGTTTGTCACCCAGGTAGCGGAGGGCGAGCCAAGTGCTGTCCGTTGGACGTGCTGGAGCAGGCGATCAATCGGCAACAGGAGGCGGGCCACACGGCGTTCTGGATGGTGGGGCCGACGGAACTGGACTGGCACGGGGCTGATTACGTACGCCGATTGGCCCGGTCAGCCCCGGTGCTGCAAGATCTGTCGGTGTCGCAGGCGGCCGGGGTGCTGGCTGGGGCAGATGTTTTCGTCGGAAATGATGCCGGCATGACCCACCTGGCGGCGAGTCTGGGGCTGCCGACGGTGGCCTTGTTCGGCCCAACCGACTCGGCGGTGTGGCGACCCTGGGGCCCGCGGGTCCGGGTGCTGAATTTCGCCAGGACCGCCGCAGACAAGTTGATTGAGGAGATCGCACAAACGACCCGCCGATGACGACTGCCGTGCGCTATGATACACAGCCGTCCAGCCTGCCCGCGCCATCTTGTGACGATGGCCCGTCCGCGGCGGGGGATGATGCTGGCATGGACGCTGGGGTGCCGGCCGGCGACGAATGGCCCGCCCCACGGCGGGCTGTTAGATGCCCGTGCCTCCGCCCAGGGCTGTCCCGCCGCCCAGGAATGCCGTAATCAATGACAAGAGTAGCTGCAAGAACAGGCTGCCGAAGATTCCACCAAAAGCCATTTCGTTTTCCTTCAATCTAAGGTCGGGACTGACGCCAAGTGAGCAGGCCTCGGTCCTGTTCAAAGAACCGTCCTGCCCCTCGGCGGGGCCCGGTGAACCGCGCTCACCGGTTTTTGGCTGGGCCCTATCATACCGGCCCGCGTCAATCGGGCAAGCCGGGGTGCAAGGCCCCTCGAAGTAGGCGTCGGAGCACGGTCTCGTCGACGCGATGGCGGAATATTTCCCGACCGTTGAGATGCACCACCGGGACGTGCTCATTGTATTCATCGGCCCATCGCCGGTCACCGGGCTGGTCGATATCGACCACTCGTAATTCCACCCCCCCTTGGCTGGCGGCCACTTTGCGGATCACAAACAGGGCGGCATCGCAGAGTTGACAGTCTGGGCGGGTAAAGAAGGTGATCCGGTTCATGGGGTGGGGACCATCAGGGCTTTGACGCACGTGCCGTCCGCCACGTCGGCCAGGGCCTGGTTGGCCCCGGACAGGGTGTAGCGTTGCAGCTTGATGGCCGACCAGAAGGCCCGGGCCGATGCAGTCCGCAGCATGTCGATCCCCCTGGCAAAATGCGAATAGTCCGACCCCCAACAGCCGCGGATGTCCAGGTGTTTTTTGTTGATGTCCCAGTGTGGGTTGAGGGAGACCTCCCCGGCGTCAGTGTACTGGCCGACGATGACGACCGTGCCGGCATCGCGGGTCCAGCGGAGGGCTTGGGTGACTGCCTCAGCCACGCCGGTGGCTTCGATCGTCACGTCGGCGCCGCGACCGGAGGTGTGATTCAGCACCCAGTCCCTTCGGGCTTGCTCGGAGCAGGCTGTAAAATCGAGCACGTCGTCAGCCCCGACACTCTTGGCCACTTCCAGGCGGGTCGCTGGCGCCCCGATGCATAGGATTCTGCCCGCCCCCTTGAGACGGGAAAAAGCCACGGCCGACAGTCCAACGGGTCCGCAGCCCAGCACCAGCACGGTGTCGGCAAAACGCAGAGTGGCCCGTTCGACCGCGTGCAGGGCGGTCGGCAAGGAACAACCCCCCGCCATGAACGACTCGGAATCCAGGCCGTCGACTCGAAGGCAGTGGGTGCCGGGCTTGAGATAGATCTTTTCGGCCCAACCGCCGGTCGGCCCGTCGGCCAGGCCGTAGGTGATGCCATAGACCTTGCGATGCGGGCAGCGCGTGGAGGCCCTGGCCACCAGGCAGTGCCAGCACCGGTTACAGGTTTTGTGGACGTCCAGAAACGTGACCCGGTCGCCCTCGGCAAACGGCTTGCCCGCCGTGTCCAACAAGGTGCCGCGGATCTTTTCCAGCCGCCCGATCGACACGTGTCCGGGCACGATGGGGTAGGG
>JBHHVM010000558.1:0-2459 GCA_046754265.1 Phycisphaerae bacterium | reverse complement strand
GAACCCCGTGGCCACCAACCTCAAGGGATCGGTATTCGAGTTGGCCAGGTTGCCGTCGGTGGCGTCGAGACCCTGTAACGTGAAGCTCCCATTGCCGACGGATTCGCCGGTAGTCCAAGTTCCGTTGGGATAGGTCGATCGCCAGTTGGAATCGCGGTCCACCCAGTAGATGCCCATTTCGATGGCCGATTGAGCCAACAACCGGGCCTGGCCCAGGTCGCCGATGGCCCCGGTGGAGCGCTGCTCGACCCGGCTGAGATTTAGCGCCGCCAGCCCGATGAGGGTGATGAGCATGGCCGTCGACATGACCACCACGTACATGGAAGCACGACGACGAGAGTGCTGCCACATCACGCGATCCTCTCAGTTGCCCCGGGGCGTTATGGCGCCCAGGCGTTGCCCAGCGACTGAACCGGTGGCCAGGGCCACAAGCTTGGCAACCGGCACACCGTTGTGCAACACTTCCACCGTAACGCGCTTGATGCCCGTTTCGATGAAGACGGCAGTGTCCAGATCAGCCGGAGAAACCCAGATTACATCCGCTCGGCGCTCCCAGGTATCCAGGCCGGTCATGGCGGTCCCGTCTTTGTATTCGGGCGGCGCAAACGACCTACTCTCGTAGTCGTCCACATCGTCATACTGGGATCGATTTCCTCCGCTTTCATTCTCGCGGCCGAATAGCACCGGGTCCACCGGTTCCTCGTAAGCCTGTTGTAGGATTTCGGCCATCAACTCTCGGGCCAGCAGGTCGCCGCGGACGCGGTCGGTGGCGATGTACTGCCCCACACGGGAGGCTCCCACCGTATTGAGGGCTGCCAGCACCATGACGGAAACGACTAGCATAGACACCACGGCCTCGGTCAGGGCAATCCCGCGGCGGGTCGCCAAAGAGGTCGGCGGGTATTCGGAGTCGGTCCGATTCACGGCAGCGTAACCTCCGGCTCGTTGAGGATTCGCACGGCCGTCTGCAGACTGACCGTTGGATCCACACCGGCGTCGATGCTGACGCGGACCCCGGTCAAATTGGCCAGGGTTGGGGTCTGGGGCGTTCCCGGCGCGGTGATCGTCCCGTAGACGTAGAGGATCATCGACTGCGACGGGGACATCGTCCAAGAGGCCCCTCCGGTTGTGCTGGTCACCAGCCCGGCCCCGGCATTGCTTTCGTATTGGATTTCAGCCAGGACGACGTCGTTGAACTGCTTAGCCAGGACCAGACAAATCCCATCGGCGGGAGACAACCCCGAGGCCGCGTTGAAGAAGAACTCTTTCCAAGCGTAGAACGGCGACAGGCTGGACTCATTCATGAATTGTTCTTCAAGCACGGCCGTGCCCGGCAGAACTCCCGCGGCTGGCGTGCGCAGTTGCACCGCGGTGATTCCTTTTGCCAGTCCGACGGATCTGGCTTGGAAGAGAACGCGCGTGACCTTCCATTCGATGGCGTCGGCCGGCAACGTCGGTGTGAAGCATTGGCCGACACAATTGTTGTTGGTGATCGCGAAATCCGCGGGCCCGGCCACGGCGTCCTGGCTGAACAAGAGTGTTTCGGCGCTTTCGGTCGGATCGGGCGCGATTGTGGATTGGCCGATCAGATCGTAGGCCAGGTCGAAGTTCTGGACGTTATCAATCACGGCCAGGCCGGCCCCGGCGTTGTAGCTGCGGGTCAGGGGCGTGCCGGGTATGCCCGACCAGGCATACTGGATGGTTTCGGGGACGGTATCGCCATCGCGGTCGGCAACGGTGAACGTGATCGACGAGGAGGTCTGCTGACTGACCGTCTGGGCGCACAGCAGTTCGCCGGCCAAATGATCCAGCGTGTCAGCCGTTCGCACGAGTGTCTGCGACGATTGCTGGTTGTCGGGAAGGGCATGGACGGAAAGGACCAGGGCTGAAGTGAGCCCGCCCATCACCAGGGTCATGACGGTCATGCTGACCACCAGCTCAGCCACGGTGAATGCGGTTTGTCGGTGTCGCATCTTGGCACTTAGAATCCAGGAATCACCGGCACGATATCAATTGGACCAGGGTCCGTCGGAGGCAAGACAACCGCGATTCGATGGAGATCGGAAACGGTTATCTGTCCGGACGCCGAATCCAACGTGACAGTGACATATTGCCCGTTGAGGCCCACGGTGACGGACCCGTCCGTGTCCGCTACGCCGTATCCATCGAAGACCAGTTCCCCGTCACCGCCGAGGTTGACGGTCAGAATCCCGGCTCCGTAGGGCTCGGCCGACAGATCCACGGCATAGGTGCCGGACGATCGATCCACGTGGGCCACATTGGGCATGGAGTAGGAATCGGCGTTGACGACGAAGCGTTGAGCGGTGCTGGTCAGCTTGGCCTGGCGGCGGGCCAGGGTTAGGTCGGCTGCCACGCGTGCGGCGGCGAGCTTGATGTGGTAGCGGCCCATGGCCTGTCCGTACCTGGGCACGGCAATGGCAGCCACGATGCTGACAATG
>JBHHVM010000557.1:0-2459 GCA_046754265.1 Phycisphaerae bacterium | reverse complement strand
CGGCTGGTGGACGTGCGCAATCCCTTGGCAGAGTTGCAGGCCTTGGCGGATGCAGCCGGGGCGGAGGTGGTGGATGCGGTGATCCAGCGGCGTCTCCGGCCATCGACGGCGACCTACCTGGGCAAGGGAAAGCTGGAGGAGTTGCGGGAGCGGTGTGAAGCCAGCGAGGCTTCGGTGGTCATTTTCGACAACGAGTTGACCCCAGCCCAGATTCGCAAGATCGAGGCCCGCACCGAATGCAAGATCCTGGACCGCAGCGAGTTGATCCTGGACATTTTTGCCACCCGGGCCCGGACGCACGAAGCCCGGTTGCAGGTGGAATTGGCCCAGTTGCAATACACCGCTCCCCGACTTCGGGGGATGTGGACGCACTTGGAACGAATTGCAGGGGCAGGCGGTGGCACCGGCGTGGGGGCGGTCGGGGGGATCGGCACGCGCGGGCCCGGCGAGCGGCAAATCGAGATCGACCGGCGGATCGTGGCCGATCGCATTTCCTACCTGAAGCGGGAGATATCCCGCATCGATGAGCGCAAATCGCGGGAAGTCAAGTCGCGGGCCGATGAGTTTACCGTTTCGTTGGTGGGGTATACGAACAGCGGCAAGAGCACGCTGATGAATGCCCTGACCGGAGCAGGGCGGGCAACGCGGGACGCGCTGTTTGTGACGTTGGATACCAAGACCACCCGTTGGCGGCTCGACGAGCGCCGGACGGTGTTGCTCAGTGACACGGTGGGCTTCGTGCGAGACCTGCCCCATCGGCTGGTGGCCAGCTTTCGGGCCACGCTGGAGGAGGCGATTCACGCGGACCTGCTGCTGCACGTGGTGGACGCGTCGCAGGAATCGGCTTTGCGCGAAGTTGAAGCCGTCCGGCGGGTGTTGGAGGAACTGGGCTGTGCGGACAAATCGACGCTGGTGTTGCTCAACAAAATGGACGTGGCGGACGATCCCTCGGTGGCCCAAGTGTTGGAGGAGCGTTGGCCCGGAAGTTTGCGGATCAGCGCCAAGACGGGAGAGGGGCTTGACGTGCTGATAGCGGAAGTGACCAGGGGAGTCACCCAGGGATCGGTGCGGGCTTGCCTTCGGGTCCCGGTGGGCGAGGGCAAAGCCCTGGCAGCCTTGAACCAAGCCGGGCAAGTCCTGGAGCGGCGCTACGACGGGCAGTACGTGGAGCTGGTGGTCGTGATGGGCCAGGCTCAGTTCGATCAGTTACGAACGCGCTTCGAGCAGGTGGTGGTTGTGGAGGGTTAGCTTGTGGAGGGTCCGGTCGAACCAACGACCAGACCGACTGCCCCAACGGCTCGCCGCTTTCAAGCAGCGAAAATGCCCGGAGGGTCTTGGTGACCCTCCGGGCATCGTTGTCTCCATTCAGTCAACGTCGATTATCGCCTTACTACTCAGCCAGGAAAAGGCGGATCGGCCCATCCAGTTGCGTTTGAGCGCCCTGGATGGTGCGGTCCGGGGTTACCGTTCCGTTCAAGTTGGCGATGTTGTCGTAAGAAAGGATGGCATTGTTGACAATGTCCACGATGTAGCCGGTTCCGTTCGAGTCAACCTCCACGGCAGTCAGCGTGCCCGCACCGTTGACCGTCAACGTAAAGTCCGGGTTCTGATTGCCGTTGAGTGTGGAAGCATTGTTGAAGGTGTAGATTTCGTTGTTGGTGGTATCCACAACCAGAAGGTTATCCTGATCGTCCACGAATACGTCAAAGACGTCGGTGAACGCCGCACTGGTGATGATCCGCGTGGCGGTGACGTTGCCGTTGAGGTTGGCGGCATTGGCGAAGACGAGCACGTTGTCATCGCCGCTGTTGGCCACGTAGAGGTCACCACCGCTGCCAAAGTTGATACCGGTGGGGGCATTCAGATCCGTGCTGGTGATGGTCCGCGTCGGGGCGGTATTACCGTTTAAGGTTGCGGCGGTATTAGTAAAGGTAAAGAGTTGATTGGCAGTGACGTCGGCCACCATAAGTGCATCCGCTGAGGTAATGGCCAGAGACACGGGCCCAGCCAGGAGGGTGGCAGCCCCGAACAGGAATCCGTCCGATTCAAGGTTGCCGTTGCTGTTGGGTGCGTCGTTGTAGGTGGTGATGGAGGGCCCGCCGAAATTAGCGGCCAGCAACTGGTTGGCTGGGTTCACCACGATGTCGGCTGGGAAGTTCAGGTTGGTATTGGCTCCTTGAAGGTTCGTGTCGGGAGCGATGTTGCCGTTAACCGTCGAAGGGTTCCGGTAACTGGTGACGTTATTGTTCACGCCGCCGAAGTTGGCGATGTACAACTGCGGCACGACCGGCGTCGGTTCGCAATTGCCGGTGGTGGTGTCGCAGGTCTCGTCCGCGGCGCAATCGGCATCGCTGGTGCAGCCCGGCGGCGGAGCGGCTTCGCAATTGCCGGTCGTGGTGTCGCAGGTCTCGCCGGCGGCACAATCGGCATCGCTGGTGCAGCCCGGTGGGGGGGTCGGC
>JBHHVM010000556.1:0-2461 GCA_046754265.1 Phycisphaerae bacterium | reverse complement strand
CCGGAGCCCCCGCGGAGCGAGGACTGACCTGGGCTGGCGGGTCGTTACCGGTTTATTTTCTCAAACCTCATCAACGGGTTTCGCAGCTCGTCGCAGCGGGCTGGGTAGTTACGCCGATGAAAGAGACAGGGGCATAGTTCCCGCAACCATGCCCCTGTTGTTGTAATGTGAGGCCGGCGTGCAAATTGGGCCTACTGATTCACCACATGGATAACCCCGGTCATGCCTATGCCTTCATGGGGAATACAGTAGAAATAGAGATCGCCTGCCTCGGTGGCGGTGAACTCTTGAGCCTGGGGATCGGCGCCCGGGAAGAGATTCAGGCTGAACAGGAAAGCTGCGTCGGATTTCTGCTCTTTCAGCGTGAAGGTGTGGAAGATGTCGCCGGACTTGGCAACGATGCGTACCTTCTCACCTTTCTTGACAGTGATCTCGCGGGACGAGAATTGGAAATCTGCCGCTGTCACTTCGATCACACGAGCATCACCCGACGTGCCTTCCAGCACCTCGACACCGCCCACTTGCGCTGCACCACCCTCGCTTCCGCCGGCGGTCGCGGCTGCTTCAGCGCCCAGCGGATGGGCCTCACCCTTCGTCAACGGGAACATCACGTGGAAGAAGGGCAGTTCCTTGCCGTTGGGCAGCGTGAAACCCGTGGGAATGGGGCTGGGATTGCCGAATGGATCCACCGGCGGGATCATCAGGTGGAAATGGGTAGCGTTTGGATTCACTTCGTTGTCGAAGGCCAGGTCATAGGGAGCCTTGCGCACAAACTCGGTGAGCATGCCGTGTACCACCCGTTTCTCGGCGATAAGTTCGCCATCGCGGAAGATGTTGCCCATGCCCCAGAAGGAGAGGTAGCTGTACATAGTGGGCATGAGTTCAGTGCCCCACTTGGTTACGCCATGCTGCATGAAGTCGGTGATCACACCGCCGCCGGTCGGGTTGAACCAGCCATGGGGCGCCGGCATCTTCACCACCACCTTGTAGGTGTGTTGCCCGTCGGGCGACTGGAAGGTGGCAGCGAAGTCGATCTGGTCCTGGGTGCGCGCGCCGTCCATCGCAGTTGCGTCCACGAAACGGGCTTGGATGCTGCCCTGCACCGTTTTCGCCGTATCGCCGAAGGGCGTCGGGCCTTTGGTCATCTGGCCACCGCCCGGTGCGTCGGTTCGCATTTGCTCCGGCAAGCCCAGCACGACAGCCGGCGTGTCCATCCCTTTGGGGTTGTCCGCCGTTCCGAAGACGATGGGGTCCAGCATACGCGGGCCAGGCATGAGGAAGTTAGCCGCGCCCCCTTCCGCTTGGTTCAATGTCACCTCGATGGGACCGGTCAGCAATTGCGGCGGAGAATCGTTCTTGACGTGGGCGCTGAGCCACGGCCACCAGGGCGATTGCTTGTAGGGTGCATCCTCGGCCTGTGCCATCTTCATCATGGCCGGCGAAGCGGGGATGCTGGTGTAGGGCAGATCGGCCTGGCTGGTGGGCGCGCCGTCGACTTCGCTGGTCCAGTTGACGTTGGGGAACATCACGTGGAAGAAGGGCATCTCTTTGCCATTGGGTAGCATGAAGCCAGTGGGCACCGGGCTGGCGTCGCCTGTGGGTGTGATGGGCGCAATCATCAGGTGGAAGTGGCTGGCGTTGGGGTTGACCTCGTTGTCGAAAACCAGATCGTAGGGCGCCTTGCGCACGAATTCGGTCTGCATGCCGTGGACAACCCGCTTTTCGGCGATCAGCTCGTCGTTCTTGTAGATGTTGCCCATGCCCCAGAAGGAGACGTAGCTGTACAGGGTGGGCATCAGGCGGGTGCCCCAGCCGGTGACGCCGTGCTGCATGAAGTTGGTGACGACACCGCCGCCGGTGGGGATGAACATGCCGTGGGCAGCGGCCTTCTTGACCACCACTTTGTAGACGTCCTGTCCATTCGGTGAGCCAAAGGTGGCCACAACGTCCACTGTGTCTTCGGTCGTGGCTCCGTCCATGGCCGTGGCATCCACCAGGGTCATGGTGATGTCACCCGGCACGGTGACGACTTTGTTGCCGAAGGGGCTGGGGCCGGCGGTCATCTGGCTGCCGTCGGGCGCGGCGGCGCGCGCCGGCGGCGGCGCACCCAGCGCGATGGCCGGCAGTTCGGCGCCCTTGGGCGCATCGGCCGTCCCGAAGATGTTCGGATCCAGAGCCCGAGGGCCAGGCAACAGGAAGTTCGCCGCCCCACCCGGCTCCTGAACGCCGTGAAGCGTTATGGGGCCAGTCAAGGTGTCCGGCGGCGTCTGATTGCCGACATGGGCACTGAGCCACGGCCACCAGGGCGACTTGCCGTAGATGTCTTTCGGACCGGGCTGTGGCACAGCCATCGCCTCAGGCGTGGGTGAGGGTGGGACAGGCGTGGCTGTGGGCGGGACAGGTGTGGCCGTCGGCGGGACAGGTGTAGCCGTCGGCGGGACAGGTGTGGCCGGCGGTGGCA
>JBHHVM010000555.1:0-2472 GCA_046754265.1 Phycisphaerae bacterium | reverse complement strand
CACCGGCGCTCTTGAACGCGACCACGGCCACGTCGTGGTAGTAGCCGTCTACGACCGGAGGCAGCGGTAATGCCTCGGAGAACTTGCGAGGACCGGTGACTTGGGCTTTCGAGAAAACCAGCTTCTTGGAGGCGTGCTCAGGCGTGACCCAGGGGCCGCCGCAGTCCCAACCGCTGCAGAGATTCACGCTCAGCTCCAGCCCCAAACGGTTTGCCTCTTCGGCCGCAAACTTGAAAAGCTCGCGCCACTCGGGGCCCATGAACGTCGGTCCCGGCGGAATGGTCGGCGCCATGCCGGCGTCGAAAACCATGGCCCCGCCGATTCCCTGGCGTTTCATTTCCTCCAGGTCCAAGGTGATGCCTTCTTTGGTGACGTTGCTTTCCAGCCACCACCAATAGACCCACGGCTCGGCCGATTGTGGTGGATCGAGAAACCCTTGCGCCAAAGAATCGGGCTTCGCCTCGCCAGCCGGCGAAGCCAACGTGCTAATCGTCGTTGCAAGGAAAACGAAGACGAACCATCTTGCCGCCCACGGGCTACGCTTGTTCATTCGGCGCGCTCCTCATCATGGATTTCACCGCCATTTCCCACCCCTCGCGGACCAAAGCTTCGGTGTCGCGACGAGATCGGGGGGGCCTGGTTTTCGCGTATCCCCGAATTGCCTCGCGGCATCCTTTCCAACCACCGACTTAACAACGGCATAGAGAACCTCGGAGACTTCGTCCTCTCTGCAGTCGGGCAACGCCCGTTTGATTTGGGGAAGTGCCTCGGCGCACGCGAAGGTGCTCGGACCGGAGAGCCCGGCCACGACCGACCAGATTGCCCCACCCTCTCGACGCTGGGCGACAACTACGCCGTACTGGTCGTGCGGTTCCCGCTCCAACCAGACCTCCAGCACTTCGTTGTCGACGCAGAACGCCTGGGCCCGTTTCTCACGGATTGCCTGACGCAGATCCTCCGAGGCGGTTGCCAGATACTCCGGACTGAGGGCGAAGGCATTGGGGTACGGCCCGCGGGCCGAGGCTTTATCCTTCGGGTACCAGGAGAAGAAGAACGGGAGACGAGGCCCCATTGGGGATGCTGGCGAAAAGGGGTCGTCGACGTTGAACATCTTGCCCAACATGTAGCCTGACAGCCCAGATACCAGGGGTGACCCCACTGCGCAATAGGCGCGGTCGTCGGCGTCGAGAAGTTTCGCCCACTCGATGGTGCCCAGCGGCGTGTCGGGCGGGCAAGGGGGTTCAGACTGAAAATCGACGTGGACGTGTGCCCCCAGGTCGTTGATGCTGTCACTGATGCTGCAGAAGGCGCGAAAGTCCCACGAGCTTAGGTACTCCCGGTAACCTCCGTCCCCCTCGGGAACGGGTTGGACCATGGGGGGCAAATAGAAGGTAACGTGTTCCTTTTCAACGAGAGACCACAAAAGTCCTTCCGGCTCGAAAATCCGCACGGCATCGAGCCCAGGTTGGTTCTCGCGACACAAAAACCTATGGATTGCCTGCAAGTTCCCTTCACTCAGCCTGTAGTTCGCTCCCTCGCAGATTTTCCGCACGGTTTTCGGATGAGGCCCGCGCTTATCCACAGATTTAATGTCGTTGGAAAGCGCAACGTGACCGCCGTGCGCGTCGGCGAGTTGCTGTAGGATTCTTGCCAGTTGGAGCTTTGCCATGAGATCACCTTTTGTACCGAATGAGCGCCATTTGCGCCGAAAAAGCACGCTGTGTGGAAATCCGGCAGATATTGTCGGGTACAAAATGCAAAGAATCCGGTACGATGTAAAGAATCCGGCACGCGATACGTCTATCTTTATAGCAGAGCAGCCGGAAGGATTCCAGAGCCTGGCCACCATGCAAGTGACGTAGAAGAGGAGGGAAGGCAATGGACGAAAAGACCCGCGCCTTGATCCACCGAAAGTGGAGGAAGGCATTCGAAGAGTTTGTGGAGACAGGCGAGGCTTCGCAAGCCTTCCACAACTACCTGGACTCCGACCCGAACGCCCAACGGGCGGTTGAAACCGTTGCGGACCAGCAGGCCGGGGAATTGCGCCCGTTCGTGATGCAACTGCTGGCCGCCGCTCCCTCCCGTCGCTTCGGTTGATCCGCGGGCTCCTCTTCACGCCCCGGGGGCGCCTTTGGGCTTTTTCTCCGCCCAGGCCGTTGATTTTGCCCAATTAGCCGCGTCTATTAGTATGAAAGGATGCTCTCCCGCTTCAATCGAGTTTTCGGCTCACGGAAAAGGGAGGGGGAAATGAAGATGCCAATCGCGCTGGAGAATGAGGAGTCCACGGTTCGGACGGGCTGTGACGGGGCCTGTAATTGGGATTTTGGCGAGGTGTGGAATGAGTGCGTCGCCAAAGCACGGCGCCAAGGTTTAGACAGCCACGATGCGGGGGACATCGCTTCGTCCGTTTACCTTGATTTGGCGAGAGAGGCTCGGAAGAGCGGTTTGGAAAGTGTAAGGAATCGTCATGCC
>JBHHVM010000554.1:0-2472 GCA_046754265.1 Phycisphaerae bacterium | reverse complement strand
GAAACCTGGCTGCCCGTAGCGTCCCGCGATTCCGACCAGCCCGACTTGGGCTACCTGTCAGGACCCGCATGATCATGCAGTTTCTCCGGGAAGAGATCGGGGCGTTTTTGCTGCCAGTGTTGGAGGGCCTGGACGGGGGTGCGATGGCCCAGGGCTCGCTGGGGCAGATGATGGTTATAGACGAGGCAATAATGTTCGAGGGTCTGCTGGAGGTCCCCAGCGGAGTCGAAGCGGGTGGTCTGGAGGATTTCGCTCACGCGACCGTTGAACCGTTCGACCATCCCGTTGGTCTGGGGCCGGCGGGGCGGGATCAGGCGGTGTTGGATCCCGTGCTGGCGGCAGGCCCGATCGAAACGATGCCGCCCGGTGGGTTGGCGTTCTCCGGTGGCCGCGAAGCGGTCGGTGAACTCCTTGCCGTTGTCGGTGAGGAGCTGCTGGATCCGGAAGGGCGCCGCCCGGCGCACGTGGTTCAGGAAGGCGGTGGCGGCGGCGGCGGACTTGGTGGGGCGCAGTTCGAGATAGACCCAGCGGGTGGCCCGGTCAATGGCCACGAAGAGGTAACGCCGACGAGGTTCCCCGGGCATTTTCGGCAAGTACTTGACGTCGATGTGGATAAAGCCGGGCGCATAGTCTTTGAAGCGCTTGCTGCGGGGGCGGGAATCGGCCTTGCCGGTCTGGCGGGCGATCAGGGCTTGGAGGTTCGACACCCCATGGCGGCGGAGGCAGCGGTCCAGGGCCGAGCGGCTCAGATGGGGGCAGAGGAACTCGCGGGCGACGACCAGGAGATCGTCGAGGGAGAGCAGGAGCAGTTCGCGCACGGCCACGACGATGGCTTCCTGGGCGGGGGTGAGGGTGCTGTGGAAGGTGTGAGGCCGGTGGGAGCGGTCCTGGACCTGGTCGCGGGAGCGCCACTTGGCGATGGTGGCGGCGGTAACGCCGTAACGGCGGGCCAGGGCGGCGTTGGTCACCGCGGACGGGGCGCTTTGGATTTCGGCCCGGATCTTCGGGGTGGTGCGAGCTTGGGTGTGAAGGGTGTTAGCCATGAGCTTGGAGTTGACGTTGGACGCTCAGTAAAGCCTGGATCAGGTTCCGGGCCAAGCCCAATTTGCGGAGCCCAGAAACTGCATGATCAGGCGGGTCCTGACAGGTAAGTTTCACCCAATATCCCTTGGATAAAGCTTCAGGCCTCCAAGGTGAAAGTAGATGGCATTGGCAAACCGCGCTTTGTTGCGAAAACCTCGGCTGCGGACTTTGATCATCTTTATCCGACTGTTGAGTCCTTCGGCCGGACCATTGCTGACCTTCAGGACGACCGCATTCAATATTCCCCACAAGTGCTTCTTGATGGTCCGGGCCACGGCTTGGACGGGGGCCAGGCGGCTCCGTACCGCCCAGGATAGCCAGCGCTCCCAGCCCTTGCGGGCCCAGCTCCGGCTCGCCTAGTGCCAAAGGGACCTGGCCAGTTCCTTGATCGCCCAGGCGCGAGCCGTCTTCAGCGTGCTGTCGCGCAATGCCTTGAACCGCTGCTGCTGCTTGCGGGTCATGTTCCCGGGATTGTGCAGCCAGTCATATTGGCTGCCTTTGAGGTCCTCTCGCCCCTCCGCCATCAGGGCTTTGTGCTCTTGGCGACGCACTTTGTCGACGGCCTCTCCGAGGTATCGGGCCACATGCAATTGGTCGAAGGCGATCTTCTCCTCTGCGCCCGGCAGGCTTTCCAAGGTGGCGTTGATAAAGGCGGGCCACATGTCCATCGAAACGCTCTCGATGGCGGTTCGCTGCGCTTTGGTCAGGCCTTCATACCAGGCTTTGAGCGTCTCTTGCTTGCGGTCATGGCCGACGTGCAGAACGGTGCCTGCCCTCTGGTCGGAGACGATGGTTACGTAGTCGTGACGCTTCCTGAAGGCCGTCTCATCGACCCCAAGCTGCGTCGGACACGCTTCTTCCCGCCGCGCCAGCCCGCGCGTGACCGCACGCTGCATGATACCGTCAATGGCATTCCAGCTGAGGTTCATCAGCCGGGACACGGCCGAGATCGAGGCGGCTTGCAGCCAGTCGATCACCAGGGCCTCGAACAGCGCCGTGAACCCGGAACCGGGCTCGGCCCAAGGGACGGAGACGGTGCGCACGCCATGGGCCGGGCACTTTACCCGGGGAACCTCCCCCACCAGGATGGTTTTATACTGGCAGGTGTCCAAGTGCCGCCAGCGACGGGGACGGGGGTCGTAGCCGGGGGAGATTTGCCCGCAGGTCGGGCAGCGCTGCGCTGCGCCTGCCTCTGGCTCAACATGCACCGTTACTTCACCTTCGGACAAGGCCAGATCCACACGGGATACCTGCCAAGGGCTCTGGAGGCCCAGAATCCGGGCGTATAGGTCTTTGTCTCTCATGAGGGATTACGTTAACTTACCCACTCGATCCGGGGAAGAGCCCAAAAGAAGAAGGCCCGGCCCCAAACCCGGGTGGCCAAGACCG
>JBHHVM010000553.1:0-2477 GCA_046754265.1 Phycisphaerae bacterium | reverse complement strand
CCCGGGCCTCTTTTGGGATCCACCCTGGACAGCACCCAGCGCCGCACGTGCATCAATGGGGCTGACAACTTCCGGTGAAAGCGGACGTGCCAGGGCCGTTGGTACGAGGCTTCCAACTCCTGCTGACTCAACTGGTCGGGGCGGCAGCGGCGTTGAAGTTTGCGCAGGTGATAGCGGTCGCCTTCTTGCAACCGTCGCCCCAGCCAACGCCCGACCCTGCCGTGGGCCAACGATCCAATAGGCCAGGGCCAACTAATCTGAAAATCGATCAAGTAAGGCATGCCGTCGTCACCCAGCAATATGTTCTGGGGTTTTTCCAGATCGACGTAGGCGATACCCATGACGTGCATCGATTCGAGCAGGTCCGCCAAGTGCCCGAAAAACGCGTCGTCGACCGGTTCACCCTTCTGCAACGCATGGCCCGGGATGAATTCATGGACCAGGGCATCGCCCCGGCTGACCCCCAGCAATGCGGGCACGCCCGGCCGGTCGGCCAATCGTTGCAATTGGGCGGCTTCGTGCTGGGCGAGCATCTTGCCTATCCAGTGCAGGGGCAGGCCCAGGAATGGCTCGCGGCGCCCGATCTTCACGATGACCTGCCGACCCGCCCCCTCATAGCGTCCGGTGGCCGCAAAGAAATCGTGCTTGTAGACATGGCGGCGGGCATAACAAGCCCCGTCCAACGAAATGTCGGGTGGCATCTCGTTCCGCCCCAAAGCCCGCAAACAAAATGGTACCTGCCTGGCTGCCAAAAAATCAGTCCCTCCGCATCGCCGGCCATTGTAGATCGCGGCGGGTCGATTTCCAATGCGCTTCCCTTGTTGCGCTAATCGGACTTGATCGCCACGAGCAAAGCGGATCGGCCCGCAGTCGCCCCGTCGCGGCGGTAGGAGTGGAAGCGCCGGTCACAGATGGTACATGGACGGGCCAGGTCGATCCGTTCGGGTTTGAGTCCGGCCGCCAATAACTGGGCGATGCTGGCGGTCCGAAGATCGAAGCAAACAGCCTGGCCCGACCGCACGAAGAGCTGCTCGTGGTCCGCCAAGGTGTCGCCTGCCTGCCTCACGACTTCGGGGCCCACCTCATAGCAACAGGGGCCGGCCGAAGGGGCGATGGCCGCCACGAGCTCTTGGGTGCGGCAGCCGGTTCGCTTGACCATCGCGTCAATCAAATCGCCTGCAATCCCGGCCACCGTCCCCCGCCAACCCGCATGGGCCAGCCCGAAAGCGCCGAGCCCCGGCGCGGTCACCGCGATGAGCGGACAATCAGCCGATAGCGCCAAACCGACCCAGCCTGGCCGATCCACGATCATCCCATCCACGCCCTCGAGGCGTCCCCCGGACCCGTCCGCATCGACGCAGGCGATCTCCGCACCGTGGACCTGCTGCATTCTTACGAAGCGACAGGCTTCGACACCAAGACCGGCTGCGAATCGGGCCTGGTCCCGTTCAGCCAACCGACCCATGTTGTGCGGCCGCAGGGTGAACAGGTTGGCGCAACCCGCAACGGTAAGCAGGGATGACGATAGGGCCGTCAGATCAGCGGATTGTCGAAGCGTCCAGGTCGATTGCAGGCCGGGGTATCGATCGAAGGCTCGCGTCGTCACCTGTCCCGACACGTTTAACGCCCGCCTCCCGGATTGATTTTTAGCAGGACCTTGATGTGTTCGGGGCTGGCTGCCAACTCAAAGGCATCGACGCCTCGCTCGAGGGGCAGGGTCTTGGTAATCATGGAAAGCACGTCGATCTGCTTGCGATCCAACGCGGCGATGGCATCAGTGAACGGCCCGCAACGGCTGCCCAGAATGTTGATCTCGCCAATGACCGCAGGGGCCAAGTTCAACGGGGCCTGGCCGGCGTATGTGCTTTTCAGGATGACCGTTCCCCGGGGTCGGACCAGTTGCAGGGCCAATTCCAGGCCTTGCGGCGACCCGCTGCACTCGACCACCAGGTCTCGGTCGGCCCGGATGGGTACTTCGTCCACCGAGCGGGCCATAATGCCGCGTTTTTCGCACAGCAGCAGCGTTTTTGGGTTTCGGCCCACCACCTCAAGCTGGCAACCGGCACATTTGAGAACCTGGGCCACCAACAAGCCCAGCCGGCCGCTGCCCACCACCGCCACCGACGTCCGCGTCTCGATGGGGTATTGCTTGATGACTTGATAAGCGGCCGCCAACGGCTCGACGAACACCGCTTCTTCGTCGGACAGCGAATCGGGCACTTCGTGCAGGTTGTGCTCCGGCAACGCCACCAGGTCGGCGAAGCAACCGTCGCGCCCCGCGATGCCCAACACGGTTCGGGCCCGACAGTGATCCGACAGCCCGCTGAGGCACATGTCGCACTGACCGCAGACGCAGTTGATCTGACCCACCACCCGCTTGTCGCGCCAGTCTGCTGACCCCTGCACGACGGTCCCGACCATTTCATGGCCTAGCACGCCCTGGAAGTTCATGTACCCCTTGGCGATTTCCAAATCCG
>JBHHVM010000552.1:0-2481 GCA_046754265.1 Phycisphaerae bacterium | reverse complement strand
ACTGGGCGATGACGGACTCGAACCGCCGACATCTTCCTTGTAAGGGAAGCGCTCTAGCCAACTGAGCTAATCGCCCGCCGCAGGTTGCACCATTACAGTGCCGGCTCGGCTCGGCGTCAACGAACCAGCCAGCCCGGCCCACACCGGAGCCTCACGGTTTCTTCAAGGACAGAGCGTCGCTGCTGAATCGCCCGGTGAGCATGCGATGGGGTAACGGCCCGCGAAGATCGGCCGGGGCCCGCGGGTTACCCACCGTGGCTGGCTCGGTCCCTCGCTGCCAGGCGGCATCGCACAAATTGCCCCAACTGACCCGCACCTTGAACGCCGACCCGGCAGGCAGCGCTTTGACCGCCGGGCGGCCACGCACCTGGGTCAGCCCCAATCGCCCGATCTCCAATACCTGGCCCGGCTCCAATCGGTTTAGACGCTGCCGGCTAAAATCGTCGGACCACCAGGCGTCTCCAGGTCGGGGTTTGATGTCCTCCAACGTCTCACCGGCCTGGACCGTCCAGCGCAGGTCCGCGAACGGCGGCTGGATGCCCTGAAAGTTGCGGTTGACCCATACCGGCAGGTCGTCCGTGTTGGCCATCTGTGCCACCAATTCGTCACCGATCCGAACCAGCTCCAGCTTGGCGACGTGCCGGGACCGCCGGACGATGTCGGGGGCTGGGCGGGTCACCTGAATCTCAAGCGGGGCTGCGGTCACCCGGCCCACGCCCGCCCGCCGGAATTCCTCGTCGTCCCATTGCGGTTCATAGTCGAACACGATCTTGTATATACCCTCGGCCAACAGTGGATAGCGGGCCCACCCCCGGTTAAACGCCTCGATGCGAACTTGAAGCGCTTGCCCGGGTCCAAGCCGATCCACCGGGCCTCCTTCCGATCGCCATTCCACCACGTCCGACACCTCGGCGTCGACGCGAATATCGTCGATCCGCAGGCTGACCTGCCGTCCGTCCGGGCCGACCACGCGCAGATACTCGGAAAGGTCCAGCATGTTTCCGACCTGACGGGCCTGGGCCGACGCCGGCTGATCCGATGGCGGAGACGTGTCGAAGGGCAACTGGGCCCGGTACGGGCTGTCGTTCTTGAAGGTCGCGGTCAAGGCAAAGGCCTGGTCCCAGGCGATCGCCCGGCGGTCGGCATCCAGCCGCACCGAGCAACCCCCGAAATAGACGCTGTCGATCACTCTCAGCAGGTCAGCCGCCCGCAGGGCAACCTCGAATTCGTCGCTCCGGGCCGCCCGTTGCAGGGCTTGGGCTGCCCGCTGGCCCAACATGCACAGCCGGCGCGAAGCCTCCGCCCGCGTGGGGTAGGCCGGGTCGCCCAATTGCCGGATCAGAGCTTGGATCTGTTCGTCGCTGGGCCCAGCCTGGTCACGCGGTTCGCCGGCAACGCCAACGCCCCCAGCCCCAGCAGCGATCGAGGCTACAACCAGCAGAATCCATTGGAACAAAGTGACTGCATGTGTCAGTGGATCGAGCGTCGCCCGTCCTGACCTGGCCTGCGACATAGAATCGGCCCCTGGGGTCGCGCCTCGTTCAACCGGTGGGCGCCGTGGCTGCCAACTTGCGGATCTCGTGGTCGGCATCGGCCGGGGCGGCCCGAAATCCGGAAAAGCCCAGGTCGTTCAGGGCCCGGCGATTCTTGCGGTCAGCCTCGATCAAGAAAGCCCGCATGGCTTGCACCAGCTCGTCATCGACGTGTTCGCCCACCAGGAAGGGCCCCTCGCCGATCGTCTCAGCCACCACTTTTTCAGTTCGGCCCAATACCCTGAACTGATCCTTGCTAAACGTCTCCGGCAGCGGGAACCACCGCCCACCAGTTTCGGGCCAGGCGTCATAATCCTCGGCTTCGACGACGCCCGCGTCGGTGCCCAGAACATAGGCGATCTGTTTGGCAGCCTCCTTGGAGGAAATGTGATGCTGAAGCCCGCCTAGCACCGGGCTTCTCAAATCCTTGGCGTCCACGCCGTTGGCTTGCAGGTAAGACAAAGCAGCCAAATGCAGCACGGGGTCATTCTTGGGGCCGAATGCAAAGTTCCTGCCCTTCAGGTCGGCCGGCGATTGGATGTCGGACTTGGCGTTGGCCACGATCACGCCCTGGCGGAGGCGCCGCTGCGAGATGGCCAAGATCTTCCCGGCGGTGCCTTCCTCTGTCATTTTAACATAATCGGCTGCATTAAGCAGGGCAAAATCGATTCGGCCGGTCTGGTCCAGGTGGAAGCCGATCTGAAACGGCTCAAAGTTCTCGAACCGCACCGGCCTGTGCAGGTGCTCCTGCAAGCGCTTCCGAAACGCATCCCAAGGGGGCTTTTCGCCCCAATGCGTAATATCGAAGACGCCCTTCTGCTCGTGACACAGGCCTATGGTGACCGGCTTGTTGTGCAGATCGAGCATGAACCGCACGCCCATGGGGTCCCAAGTGGAGACCGAGAACAAAGAGGCCTCCCCACATCCCCCGCCGGCCCAGGGCATGGCC
>JBHHVM010000551.1:0-2484 GCA_046754265.1 Phycisphaerae bacterium | reverse complement strand
TCTCGGGTATGAAATCCTCGGCGAGATTCATCGAGGCGGTCAGGGCGTGGTTTACAAGGCGATTCAAGAAGCCACCCAACGCGTCGTGGCCCTAAAAGTGCTGCTGCACGAGTCTTTCGCATCCGAGCAGTCCCGGCAACGCTTTGAGCGGGAAATTCAACTGGTGGCTGGGCTGGGGCATCCCAACATCGTGACCATTTACGACAGCGGATTGGCACAGGGTTGCTACTATTTTGCCATGGAGTACATCGAGGGCCAGAGGCTAAGCGAGTACTTCGCCGGCCCGCGGCGCGGCGCCGTCGAAACCCTGGCCTTGATTAGCCAGATCAGCGCAGCGATCGGTTACGCCCACCGACATGGCGTGGTGCATCGGGATCTCAAGCCGGGCAACATTCTCATCGACTCGGCGGGCCAGCCGCACATCGTGGATTTCGGTCTGGCCAAAGCTGCCAAGCGAGGGCACGGACCTGATCGGCCGACGCTGACCGCACCGGGCGACGTCCTCGGGACGCCCTCTTACATGGCACCCGAGCAGTTTCGAGGCGATCCTTCAGGGGTTGACGCCCGTTGCGACGTGTACGCCCTGGGCGTCATCATCTACGAATGCCTCACCGGACGGCTGCCGCGCGATGCTGAATGCGTGATGGCGGCCCTGGTTACCGGCGACATGGACCCCGGCCCCAGTCCGCCGGCGCCGTCTCGGCTACGTCGAGACTTGGATAGCGCCATCGATACCATGACGCTTAAATGCCTGGCCCTGGCGCCGGACCGCCGTTACGCCGACGCCCAAGAGCTGGCGGCTGAACTGGATCGTTATCTTGCCGGGCAGCCGATTCTCGCCAAGCGCAGCAGCCTGGTCTACCGCGGTCGAACCACCTTGAGGCGCGGCGTCTCGCGTCACCCGCTGGGCGCTTTGGTCGTGGTTGCGGTGCTTGCGATTGTGGCCGGCAACTATCTGCTGCGCAGCGGGCATTGGGTTCGCCACCCCGACAGGTGGTTCGAATCTGCGGTTCAGCCCTTCCTGCGCCCCGTGCATGAGGGGGGTTGGGCCGATGCGGTGACTGTGGTCACCTTGGATGACCAGACGTTCGATGCCATCCCGGCGCTGGCAAATGCCCAGGGTCTGACGGGCGTCGAGCAGAGCAATCTGGTGAGCTGGCGCCGCTTACACGGTCAATTGATGCGTCGCCTGGCCCAAGCAAAGCCCGCCGTCGTTGGTTGGGACATTGTATTCGGGTCTTCCCAACCCGAGCACGATCCGGCACTGGTGGAAGGCATCCGGGCATTGCAGACGGCCAGTACCCAGGTCATCGTCGGCTTTCGCAAGTTGGACCAAGCCAATCGCCCGGTGTTGAGTCCGGCGGTACTCGCAGTCGCCGATGGCTGGGGGTGGATCACCCTCTTCCGCTCATCGGGTTTGATTCGCAGCACGCTCTTGGCAGCCACCAACCCCCCCGAGCCGCCCGGTCTCTCTCTCTCGCTGGCCGCCTTCGCAGCTTGGCAACACGCCGGGTGTAAGCCGCGTGTTGTCTGGGATGTGGATCGCTCTTGGCTCAGGATCACATACACCGAGTCAGGGGGTCCTGCCGACGGCCCCAAACGCTGGCTCCAGGACACAGACCGGATACTCATCGGCGAGAAAGTTTTGGAATGGGAGGACGGGGCTGTTTCCGGCGTGGATGTCAGTGATCGGCACGCAGCCTGTTCTTGGACCGTGGTGCCCTCCAAAGATGTGCTTGCTTCGCACAGCCTTTCGTATGGCCGCGTATTTCGACTAACCGATGTTGAGATTAGAGACCACTTCGACGGAAAAATCGTCGTGATTGGCGACACGCGTGATCGTACCAGTACCCGCCCGGACAAGAGTAAACTGGACGACGGACATGGCGGTCGCGAGGAGTTTCACGTTTTCATGCATGCATCGGCGATTTGCGATCGCCTCAACCAGGTGAGCGCTCGCCGGCCCGGTCTGGTCGCTGAACTAAGCCTGGTCGCGTTCTTCGCGGTTATCGGAACCCTGTGGGGAGCCTGCCTCCACCGGCCTGGCCGACGATTACTTTTTTGGACGGCATCGGGGCTGCTCAGCGCAGCAATCCTGGCTGCTTCATTTGGGGCCGCCGTGAGTCTGGGAGTTCTTCCCAGCCCGGCCACCGCGGTGCTCACTTTTTGGTTGGCGCTAGTGGGTGCCGTCTGGGCCAGGCGCACCGCGTTTCGAGCCCGACCCGCTATTCCCCCGAGCGTTGCCTCCGGCGGTAGCCAGGCCCATTTCACACTTCCTTAAGCTAGGAGCAGATCATGCCATCGACATGCCCGTCAACGCAGTTCGCGTTCATCCGGCTTATCGCCCTGCTTTGTTGGGCGTATGCATCCGCACCATCGGCGTCGGCACAAGACTCCGCCAAACCCGACCCGTCCGCCCGGGCTGCGGGTTGGGGGGGGCTGCTCTACATCAGTGGTCACGAAGCTTACGATGACGTCACCTCC
>JBHHVM010000550.1:0-2485 GCA_046754265.1 Phycisphaerae bacterium | reverse complement strand
ATGGGGGTCCAGTGCCTGGCACGCCCCACACACACCGAATCGGTCCATTTCATCATAGCAGAGGGACCGGCAAATTTGGCGCCGCCTACGAGAATTCCGATAACGCGAGGCGGCCTAATCGCTCAGATCGGCGCGCCGACCGAGGACGAAAACCTGTCGGATTCGCTGGGGGGCTGCGGATTCTACAGCAAGAATGTAAAGAAGCTGGTTCTGCGGGTCCGGCTGGATGTCCTGCACGGTGCCAATGGTCAGGGCCATGCCTAACCGCGGATCGTCGCTGGGCGTGATCACCACGTCGCCCACCGCAATCTGAGGAGGCTCGCCTTCGACGTAGCCATGATCCACATCGATGATCGCCAGCCGGCCCCGCCCCTGGCCCACCAGCCAGAACTCGGCATCGAGCACTTCAAAAACCTCGCCGTTGGCCCGAGCGATCGCCACCGGCATCGGCCGAGCCGCCGGATCGCTGAGCAGCCGCACCCGGGCGGTGTGTGAACCCGCGTGAATGACCCATCCGAGCAGCACCTGCCCGCTCAGGACAGCCATGCCCTGGGCCGCCCCGTCTTCCTGGCCCACGTCCAACCCGTAATCGCGCGAAGTCACAGCCGCGTCGGGCCTGACCCCCCGTAGCACGCCCGCATCAATCAGGCCTGATTCCCGAAAAGGCAGCACGTCCCCTGCCACCAACCTGGCTGGGATGAGCACGTCGTTGGGCCCCGCCCCCAAGGCGCGTATCCCGGTCAACTGCCGAATGTTCTTCTGCTGATTGGCCACCCTGGCCGACAGCGCCGCCACCGTGCGCCGCAACGCCTCGATCCGCGCCAGGGCCCGCTGGTGCTCTTCCCCCGAAACCGCCGGCACAGGCGAAGCCACCGCGTCACCAATGCCGTCCGCCACCCGACCCGCCCCGTCTTGAATCGGCACCAGCACCTGCACCAGGTTCATCAACCGCCCCGTGATCGACGTCGGCAGCGCCAAACCCACAACCGATACAGCCAACAAGGTCACCACCACCCGGCGATTGACCTTCTTTCGTTTCGAGGGATAGCGCATGGAAAACCGCGTCTTGACCGCTGCTGGCTGCGGCACGATCCTATCACGGACCCGCCGAAAGGGCGAGCCCGTGTTGCCGTAGAGACTTTGAGCATGCCGCACGACACGCGAGACAATGGGCAATCGGTTCGTCCATCACAGGATGGACGCCCCGGAAAACACCCACCCGCGCCCGCGAATCAGACCCAGGCTGTGCCAACCCCGACGATAGCATCCCCACCCCAAAAACCGCACCCATGACGGAATCTCTTAAACCCCAATCGATTCGCATCACCTGCGCCCCGGGCCTGGTCGGTTACCTTCGCGGCGAGGTCCAAGCCCTTGGCTACACCGTCGACGCTGCCCGGACCACCAGCCTCGATATCACCGCCAACCTGCATGACGCCATGCGACTCAACCTCTTTCTGCGCACCGCGTTCAACGTGCTCGTCCTGATCGATAAATTCATCTGCCCCCATCCGAACGAACTCTACAAGCACGTGCGGGCCCTGCCATGGGAAGACATGATCTCGCCCGATGAGTACCTTTCCGTCGTCTCCAGCGTGAACACCCCCACCATCAACGATTGGCGGTTCGCCAGCCTCAAGGTCAAGGACGCCATCGTGGACCGCATCGCCGAGGTCACCGGTGCCCGGCCCGACTCCGGGCCCCTGCGGGACAACGTCGTCGTCCATCTCTATTGGAGCGCAGACCAAGCCGCGATTTACCTCAACACCTCCGGGCGAAAACTCGCCGATCGCAACTACCGCAAATTGCCCCACAAAGCGCCCATGCAGGAAACGTTGGCCGCCGGAGTCATCCTGGCCACGGGATATGACGGGGCCGTGCCGCTGGTCAACCCCATGTGCGGAAGCGGAACCCTCGCCATCGAAGCCGCCCTGATCGCCTCGGGGCGCCCGCCCGGGCTGCTTCGAGATAATTTCGGATTCATCCACCTCAAGGGCTTCGATGCCACAGCCTGGCAGTCCATGCGAATAAACGCCAGGAAAATCCGCAACAAAGGCCCCATCGCCCCCATCATAGCCACCGACATCGACGAGGGCGCCGTACGGGCCGCCCGCAAGAACGCCCAGACCGCCGGCGTCCATCACATGATCCGGTTCGAGGTCTGCGATTTCGCGGACACACCCCTCCCGCCCGACAAGGGCATCATCATCATCAACCCCGAGTACGGCCAACGACTGGGCCGCATCGCCGAACTGGAGCAGACCTACAAGCACATGGGCGATTTCTTCAAGCAGCGCTGCCCGGGGTGGGCCGGCCACATCTTCACCGGCAACCTCCAACTCGCCAAGAAAGTCGGCCTGCGAGCCAGCCGCCGCATCGAGTTCTTCAACGCCAAGATCGACTGCCGCCTGCTAAAGTACGAACTCTACGAAGGCACCCGACGCAAAGAGGATCACCCTCTACCTGAAAACCCGTAGCGCCCCGC
>JBHHVM010000549.1:0-2486 GCA_046754265.1 Phycisphaerae bacterium | reverse complement strand
GGGTTTGCCATGGAACCGAACGCCCTGCACATCTGGCCGCGCCGGGCGTTCATGATGATCGCCTTGCCCAACGCCGATGCGACGTACACCTGCACCTTGTTTTGGCCGTTCGAGGGCGACGTCAGCTTCGACGCTTTGCAGGACGACCAACAGGTACGATCATTTTTCGAGCGGCATTTTCCAGATGCGGTACCGCTCATGCCCCGCCTGGCCGAGGATTTTCGCCAAAACCCGGTCGGGTCACTGGTGACCACGCGCTGTCATCCGTACCATTATGGCGACAAGGTGGTGATGTTGGGCGACGCCGCCCATGCGGTCGTACCGTTCTATGGCCAGGGCATGAACGCCGCCTTCGAGGACTGCACCGTGCTCACCCAGTGTATTGAGCGTTATGCGCCCGATTGGTCCGAGGTTTTGGCCCACTACACACGTCTACGGCGGGACAACTGCAACGCCCTGGCGGACTTGGCCATCGCCAATTTTCTGGAAATGCGGGACCGCACCGGGTCGGCGGCGTTTCGATGGAAAAAGTGGCTCGAACAAACCCTGCACAAACTGTTGGGCCGCCGGTTCGTTCCTTTGTATTCGATGATCAGTTTCAGTCGCATTCCCTATGCCGAAGCCGTGGCTGTGGCTCAGCGCCGTGGGCGCCTCCTGGCGAGGCTGACGGCTGGCATTGGGGTGCTGCTTTTGCTGCTGCTGGCTGTTATTGTTTGGCGTTAGCCTTCCCGGGAGTTCGTCGATATGTCGTTGAACTATGCCGATTACCTGAAACTGGACCCATTGCTCCGGTTACAGCAACCCCGGTCGCAACCGGCTGAGCATGACGAGATGCTGTTTATCGTCATTCACCAGGTTTACGAGTTGTGGTTCAAGCTGCTGCTACATGAAGTGGACAAGGTCAAGGGTGACCTGACCGACAACGATCTGTTCGCCTGTATTCACACGTTCAAACGCATGCGCACGGTGATGAAGACGCTGGTGGGGCAGTTGGACATTCTCGAAACCATGACGCCGATGTCGTTTTCGTCTTTTCGGGAGCGGCTCGAAACCGCCTCGGGGTTTCAGTCCATCCAGTTTCGGGAGTTGGAGTTCGTGCTGGGCTACAAGCGGGCCGACACGCTTCAATACTATCAACATGACCCCGCCGGGTTGGCCCTGCTGCAAGACCGACTCGCCCAACGATCCACGCATGACCATTTCTACGACTTTCTGGCGCACCGGGGCGTGGAGTTGCCCGAGGCCGTTGTGCAACGCGACGTCACGCTGCCCGTCGAGGCCAACGAGCAGGTTCAGGCGGGCATCCTCAGGCTATACCGCCGGTCTCCCGAGGTCGGCATCCTCTTGGAGTTGATGACCGACTTCGACGAAGGCCAACAGGAGTGGCGCTACCGCCACGTCAAGGTGGTCGAGCGAACCATCGGTGCCAAGAAGGGCACCGGCGGATCACCGGGGGTCGAGTTCCTCAAAAAGTCGCTCTTTCAGCCGATCTTCCCCGACTTATGGGCCATTCGACATCAGCTATGAGCCCCAAGTGAGAGCAGCGGCATGGCTGGGATGTTGTACGACATAACGCCACCCATCACGCCAGCCCTGGCCGTTTGGCCTGGTGACACGCCCATGTCCCGCGAAGTGCTGCTGGACATGCAGCAGGGGGCCAACCTGACCCTTTCGACCCTGCACACCACGGTGCATCTAGGGGCCCATGCCGACGGCCCGAATCACTACGGCGCCGACGCCCCCGCCATCGACCGGCGCAGTCTCGACTTTTACCTAGGAGAGTGTCAGGTCATGCACGTCCCGGGGCAGCCAAGCCGACGCATCGGCATGGCCGACCTGACCGGGCCCGTGCGGGCTGAACGGCTGCTGATCGCCACCGGCACCTACTCCGATCCGAACCAGTTCGATGAACGCTTTGCCGCCTTGGAGCCGGGCCTGATTGACACCCTGGCCAGCCGGGGCGTCAAACTGATCGGCATCGACACGCCCAGCGTGGATCTGTTCGACTCGAAGGACTTGCCGGCCCACCAGCGCTTTCTGGCCCATGACCTGGCCATTCTGGAGGGGTTGGTCTTGAGCGAGGTCCCCGACGGAATCTACGAACTGATCGCCTTGCCGCTAAAACTGGTCGGCTTCGACGCCAGCCCGGTCCGGGCGGTCCTGCGAGAGATTTGAGCCGCGTTGCGATTCGACCGGACCGCCGGGCAGGGGGGCACTTACGTCATTCCTATAAAGGCTATGACCTTCAATTCCACTGCGATCGGCGTCGGCAGGCAGTTGACTTCGAGGGTCGTCCGCGTGGGGTTGGGCTTGTCAGGCCCGGCGAAATACTCCGCGTAGAGCCGATTGAACACCGCAAAGTCGTCCTTCATGTTGGTGACAAAGCAGGTCACGTCCACGATGTCGTTCCAGCAGGCCCCCGCATCTTCCAGCACCGTCCGGACGTTCTCAAAAACGCTGCGACACTGAACGGCCATGTCGTAATC
>JBHHVM010000548.1:0-2489 GCA_046754265.1 Phycisphaerae bacterium | reverse complement strand
CGTCGATTTCCTCGGCCGTTCGCTTGCGCATCCGGCCATCGTCGCCTTCGACCCAAACGCGACCCAGCCCAGCCCGGACCTGCTTGCGGAGTTCTTGCAGGATCGTCCGGCCCATTTGCTCGGCATCGATCCCGCCAAGCATACTCGCCTGGAACTGGGCCACCTGCTTGGTCTCGTCGGCACGTTTGAGCGCCAGGGCCTCATTGGCTTTGGCCTCTTGCTCGTTGTGCTCGGCGACGACTCGCTGCTGTGTCTCGGCCTCCCTGGCCTCCTGAGCGTCTTGGCTTGCGGCGACGGCCTGCCGGCGTGCCGACTCGGCTTGGAAGTATTGCGACAGGCTAACGACAAACCCGGTCGTGACCGCCAGGAAGATAAGGGCGACGGCTGCGATCAAACCCCTGTTGCGCCGGGCAAAAACCCGCAGTTGATAACTTACGCTCGGGGGATGGGCGGCGATGGGCTCACTTGAGAGATACCTCTGCAAGTCTTCTGCCAGTGCCATGGCCGATTGATATCGCCGGGCCCGCTCCTTCTCCAGCGACTTGAGCACGATCGTCTCGACGTCGCCGCGGAGCGTCTTGTTCCAGGTGCTAGGCCTGGCGGGCTCCTGCTCGCGGATGGTCCGCACCGCTTCTACAATGGCCGCCCGATGCAGTTTGTAAGGCAGGTCGCCGGTCAACAACTCGTAGAGGACAACGCCCAGCGCATAAACGTCGCTTCGCGTATCAATTTCGTGCGGGTCGGCTGAACATTGCTCGGGGCTCATGTATTGCAGCGTGCCGATGAGCTGCCCGACGTCGGTTTGCAGCGTCGTGGCTGCAATGTCCAGATCCGTCGCCTTGGCCACTCCGAAATCGATGATCTTCACTCGGCCCTGGGCGTCTACGAGAATGTTGCCGGGCTTGAGGTCTCGATGGATGACCCCTTTCTGGTGCCCGTGGTGAACGGCATCGCAGACCTGTGCAAACAGTTTGACCCGTTCCCGGGTGCCCAGCTTGGCCGCGGCGGCGTACTCGGTGATGGTCCTGGCATCGGGAATGTACTCCATGGCGAAGAAAGGCACCGGCTCGCCAGGAGCGGTCGGATCGACGTGGGTGCCAGCCTCGTACACCTGAGCAATGCAGGGGTGGCGTAACCGGGCCAGGATCTGAGATTCGTACTCGAAGCGTCGCAAGGCGGTATCGGTGGCCAGGCCGGTTCGCATGACCTTGAGAGCAACCGTGCGCCGGGGTTGCTCCTGAACAGCCTCGTAGACTGTCCCCATGCCTCCGCTGCCGATGAGCCGCTGGATTCGGTAACGGCCGATCTGCCGCCCAGCCGGGCCCGAAGAGCCCGCGGACGGGTCGGGGCCGCGACCCAAGCCGGCTTCGAGGCTCACCGTCTCGGTCGGTTGCTCATCGGGGGTTTCCAGAAACTCCCCGCCCGCCTCCCTGGCCGACAGCAGCTTCTCGATTTGGGCGCGCAGGGCGTCATCCCCCCCGCAGGCCTGGTCCAGAAAAGCAGCCCGCTCCGAAGCGTTCTTGGCCAGCGCCGCCTCGAAAATCTCCCACATGCGCAGCCAACTGCCGGATGGGTCCGCCATCGGAAAGCTCCCTTGGATTTAGCTCGGCCCGGACATCCCCACAGAGAATCGCGAAATGCGCCGCGTTCACGGCATCGACTGTCTACGGGGGTCTTCAGGGCATTATACCGGAATCACACGCAATGACAGCCCCCGGCAACCGGCTGCCCCGAGCAGCAGCAGGAACCTCTTGATTCGACGTTAGTGGGGCTTTTCGATGGCATGGAGTTCGACATGCATGCCCTTGACCTCAACGTCATGCTCGTAGGTCAGACCTGTTTTTCGGGCGACCGCCTTCGAGGCGTGGTTTTGTTCGTGGATCAGGCTGATGAGTCGGCCACAGCCCAGCGTGCCGAATCCATAATCGCGAACGGCACCGGCAGCCTCGGTGGCCAAGCCCCGACCCCAATAGGGTCTGGCGATGAGGTAACTGATCTCGGTTTCTTTACGGCCCTCAATGCCCCAGAGAATGAACCCGCAGGTGCCAATCATGGCTCCGGTCGATTTGAGCACGGCTGACCAGGTGCCGAAGCCTTGCCGGGCCTCTTTGGCGATCATGGCTTCGAGCCCCTGTCGGGCTCGCTCGCGGGTGCGCACACCGCCGCTGCCGATGTAACGCATGACCTGCTCATCGTTGTACATATGCGCCAAAGTGTCCAAGTCGTCGGCGCGGAGCTTGCGCAGGTGAAGTCGAGGCGTCTGGATCACGATGTCGGATGGGCTGGACATGGATACACGAAACCGTCGGCTGCCATCCTTCAAGACCCGAAGGGCCCGATGCGCCGATGGGCTGAGGTTCAAGTTCCAGATGGGCAGCCAGACCGGGATCGGGATTACTGTATACGCTTATATTCCCCCTGGCGCTCTTTTTGGGAAATCTCCGGCATCAAGACCCAGGCCGTTTGGGCGGGGATTTCGACCTCGACCA
>JBHHVM010000547.1:0-2489 GCA_046754265.1 Phycisphaerae bacterium | reverse complement strand
CGATGTCGAAGCGGTAGGTCTGGAAGAGCACGTCGAACGTCTCACCGTCCACCGGGCACAAAGGGCGGCGATCCAACCAAGCCACGTGCGACACCCCGGCCCATTCCACGTTGTTGTCCAGGGTCGCGGTCGGCACGGCGACCAGCACCAGTTTCGCAGCCAGGGCAATCAGCATTTTGGATGTTCCCCTCGGTTAAGTTTTAGTTTTCCGCGTCCTCGAGGCAGGTGGACGCTCCCACTTTCCCGTCTTGGCCACCGCGCCGTCCGGCAAACCCAGCCGCCCGGGCCGCAGCTTCTCAGCCCGCCCATTGACGGGCCGTCCGCATTATAGCAGATTCGGCAACTGTTTCGCTAATCGTTTTTCGGACGCGGGGCAGGGAAATCTGCCCACCTCGGCCTGACTGGACCGCCGAGTCGGCCCTGTGTTATGGTAGGCCCAGTCCAAGCTTACGCCCGAGTTCACCCTGGAAAACGGCTGGCTCCGCATGTCAAACTGGGCTTTTCGATGGATCATGGGGGTTTTTGCCGCTACGGGCTGCTCGGCCGAGGCCTGGGGATCACCTCCGACGGTCAAAAGCATCGCGGAAAACACGTTTGAGGTAACTTTTGCCTATCAGCCCCCCGCGGGTACCCGCACCGTCCACTTGGCCGGTCAGTTCAACGACTGGAGTCCCTCCGCGCATCCCATGCAGGGGCCCGACCCGACGGGACGCTTCACCACGACTCTGCAATTGCCGGACGGGCGCTTCGAATACAAGTTCGTCCTGGATGGGCAGCACTGGCAAACCGATCCGGACAATCCAGCCAAGTCAGGGCCATATCACAACGCGGTGGTGTTTGTCGGCGTGAATCCCAAGTCAACCTCTGGCAGCCCTCGGCCAGAGCGCGTCGTACAACGCCCCACCGACGCCGAGCGTGACAACATACTCACAGATATGCCTGCCGAGTTGAAGACATTGATGGAGTCTCTCGACAATACCGCCGAGCAGGATGTGGACCAGGCCCTGCAGACTTGGTTGGCGGCGCGAAGCATGCCACTGATCGGCCAAAACTCGATCTCGTTCATCTGGTCGCAGCCCGGCGCAGATCGCGTCGACCTTTGGCTTACGCACCCCAATAAAACCACCGTCGTTTCCATGACACGCCTTGGCGGCCCCGCGTCCGTATTCGCCTTGTCGGTCAAGGCGGAGCATGCCCCTGTCGGCACGGTGTACATGTTTGAAGCTGACGGTAGTGGATCGTCGGGAACGGGCCGATTCTGTGTGGATTCCCACGCGTGGACCGTCACCAGCCGTGCGGGAAAGCCGGTGGCACTGGTCGCCCCGCCTGATCCTGATCGGGGTCGAATCGAATGGATAGGCGACGTCAGGCCGTCCACCGGCAAGCTGCAAACCCGGGGCATTTATGTCTACCTGCCGCCAGGCTACCTGTTCGACTCGAGCCGGCGCTATCCGGTCCTTTACATGCACGACGGGCAAAACTGCTGGGACGACCCCGAAGAACCCTTCGGCCAAGGCGGCTGGCACGTGAACGTCACTGCCGACCAACTGATCACCACCCGCCTGACCGAGCCGTTTATCGTTGTGGGCATCCCCAATACGCCCGACCGCATGACCGAATACGGCCCGGGGACCGACGTGACGGACGGCGCCTCCCACGCCTACCTGCGGTACCTGGTCCGAGACGTAAAGCCTTTAATAGACGGGCGTTACCGCACCAAGCCTGGGGCTGGCGACACCGTGTTAATGGGCTCTAGCATGGGGGGGATCATCTCGCTCCAGGCGGGCCTGCTTTACCCCGAGGTCTTCGGCCAGGTCGGTTGCCTGTCACCGGCCCTGGAGTTCAAGGATGGGCAGGGAAGGAACTACTTCGACCTGCTCGCATCCACGGGCAAACAGCCCATCCGAATCTATCTCGATAGCGGTACGGCTGGACGCGGGCGGGATGGAATGATGGCCACGCGCCGAATGGGCCGGGCGCTGTTGGCGGCTGGATGGATTGAGGGTGACGACTTCATGCGCTTCGAGCACGCCGGAGCCTATCATAACGAACGGGCCTGGCGACAGCGCGTGCATCGGGCGCTGATTTTCTTCTTCGAGCGCCAACGATAGCGGAAAGTGCGGTCGCCGGTTTGCGGCAGCATCACTTCTTTGCACGATGCTTGGCGCCACCGAACCTGTGCGTCTGACGAACGAGCCTCGATGCCGCACCGGCAATCGTTACGGTGAGGCCTAACCCGAAGTGCGGGTGCAAGCCCGCCAGTGATGGCCCACGGTGACCAGCATCCAAATAGCCCCAATGCCATAGACGACGCCACCGGCCAGAGCTTTGGCTTCGCCGCTCATGGCCAAGTCATCGCTGGTCCACAACGTCCGAATGGCCAGCCCCACCGAGCCAAAGTAGAACACGAAAAACGTGATCAGGAAACAGCCGAAAAAATACCGGTCAATGGTGCGCAAATCCGGCTGGGCTTCCAACCACGATTCCCA
>JBHHVM010000546.1:0-2490 GCA_046754265.1 Phycisphaerae bacterium | reverse complement strand
ACGCTCAGCGCTTTGATCAAGCGGTTTGCGGCTGCCAACGCCCCTGAGGTATCCGCAACGTCGTTGGCGGCACTGGTGACGGCCCCAGAAGGCCAGTCCACCCTCGCGGTGGAACCCGAATCAGAGTCAAGCCAATCGGCGAGTTCCGACGGTTCCACCTCCACCGCAGGCAAAGGACGTCTCTACTACCGCCAGGCAGCCAAGTGGATGGCCGAGGTGGCTGACGCTCTGCACTACGCCCATTGTGCCGGTGTGATCCATCGCGACGTCAAGCCCAGCAATCTCATCTTCTCGACCGATGGACGGGGAGTCATGGTCGCCGATTTTGGGCTGGCCAAGGTGGTGGGGGACGAATCGGTGACGTTAACCGGCTCACTCATCGGCACCTACCAGTACATGAGCCCCGAACAGGTCGGGGCCAAGCGCGTGCGGGTGGACGCACGCACCGACATCTATTCCCTGGGGGCCACCCTGTACGAGTTGCTGGCGTTCAAACCGGCCTTCAAGCGGGCCCATACGCCCGAAGAACGCGAGGACTTGCTTGGCAAGATTCTCTTCAAGGACCCGACCCCGCCACGAAAGATCGTGCCGGCTGTGCCCATTGAACTGCAGAACATCTGCCTCAAAGCAATGGAGAAGTCGCCGGATTCCCGCTATGCGTCAGCCAAAGAGTTGGCCGAGGATCTGCGGCGATACATCGATGATTTGCCGATCGTGGCCCGCTCTCCCAGTCTGGTCAGGCGCACCACAAAATTCATTCGGCGACACCGAACGGCCACCGCCATAGCACTGGTGATCGCTCTGGCTGCATCCGCCATCGGTTATTTTCGGCATAGCGCACAGCAGGACCAACAGCGTCGCGTGGAGGCCCTCATCGCTCAGGGCACGTCCCATCTGGCCGGTGAGAACTGGCAATCTGCAGAAGAAGTCTTTGGCGAAGTGCTCGATGAAGACCCGGGAAACTTGCATGCCCTGTTCAATCTAGCCATAGCCAAGAAGAGCTTGTTCTACGATAGTGGGGAACCGTCGTTACTCGACGAGGCTGACGCCCTGTTGACCAGGTCCTTGGAGGTCGCTCCGGGGAACGCCCGGATCTGGGATTTCAAGGGCATTATCCTCCGCAACAGAGGACGGCTCGACGACGCGGTTGCCTCGCACCGCAAATCGCTTGACTTCGACGATTCGCCATATTCCACGTGGATCAATCTGGGGCTGGCACTGGCACTGAAGGGCGACCTGTCGAGTGCCGAGGACGCCCTGCGTCGAGGCGTCGAACTGTGTGCCGCAAAGTGCGGGCCCATGCCGCCGCGGACCTTGGCAGCCGTCCAATTGCAGCTTGATATGCCCGAGGCTTCAGCCACCATCGCCCAAGCGCTTGAGGCCTCAGGTGCGGACGTGCCCAGCCTGCTCCTGCGTGCTCGGCTACGGCTTCAGGATGGCGAACATTTCGACGTGTCGGGTGCAAGAGATGACGCCTTGGCTGCGGATCGACTCAGCCACGGGGCCGATCCATTGGCCAAACGCTTGATCGGGCTAGCCTGGATTTCTGCCGAGCAATGGCACGACGCGATCGCGGCAGCCAAGGCAGCCCTAAGCCTCGGCGACCCACCTAGTCCGGCCCACCTCATCTTGGCCATCGCGTATGCCCACCTGGGAAGCGCCGACCTGGCCAAACAACATTACGACACGGCTGTCAACCATTGGCCCGCCAACCTGACTGAGAGGGGCGATTTCGTGCCCCGTGCCGACGGCTCGGTCCTATGGATCGAGTCCGCCGAAGAATGGCTGCAACTCCGCCGACAGGCTGAGGCGTTGATTCAAGCGAAATGAGGGCCCCACCACGCCCCAAGAACGGCGCTAGCCGCCCATCGCCGTTAATGAACCGGGAAAACGCTGGAATCCGATCGCGGCATTGTGGTAGAATGCACGAGCGGGCCCGATCAATTCACGCCTAGCCAAGGCCCACGATGGACCCGGGACACACGAGGAGAATACTTGTGGAATATTTGAACGGCGCCAGACGAGCCGGGGCCCTGCGATGCCGACGACCGGCGCGACTCGCTCCCCTGGTCGGGCTGGCCTCTTTGCTCGTCCCGCAAGCCAACGTGGCCTTTGCCCAGCCATGCGTGCCGGTACCAAGCGGCTTGGTAAGTTGGTGGCCCGGCGAAGGAAACTTCATCGACATCCAAGGGGCCAACGACGGCGCCGATGCGGGGGGCACAACTTTCGTCGCCGGCATGGTGGGCCAAGCGTTTAACTTCGATGGCACCGCCAATAGCTACATTTCCATCGCAAACGATCCCGAACTGATACCGGCTACCAACGAATTGACCATCTGTGCATGGGTCAATCCGGATTTCTCGGCGGGAAGTGTGCTCAACACCATTCTGACAACCCGATCAGGATGCAGCGGCAACGTGGCCTATAACCTTAACTTTTTCACACCGACTCCGTTTGTAAACCTTGGAATGAGTGACTCGGGCGGTGCGG
>JBHHVM010000545.1:0-2496 GCA_046754265.1 Phycisphaerae bacterium | reverse complement strand
AACGTCGAAGGGTATTGGATGCAGCGCTACGCCAAGATCAGCGAAAAGATTCCCCGGGAGATTGTCCTGCTACGCTCCACGCCGTGTATCTGGAGTCGGTGCGCGTTCTGCGACTACATCCGCGACAACACTTCAGACATCGACGAAATCCAGCGCGTGGCCGACGCCGAGCTGGCCAAGGTCACCGGCGAGTTCGGCAGGCTGGAGGTCATCAATTCCGGGAGCATCCAGGAACTCCCCATACCGATCCAGAGGCAAATTCGCGATCTGATTGCAGACAAGGGCATCGAGGAGTTCATCTGCGAGTCCTATTGGGCATACCGCAACGAGTTTGCATCCACGCGCCGCTTTTTTGGCGTGCCCACCCGCATCAAGATCGGTGTGGAGACCTTCGACGATCACTTGCGCAACGACGTCCTGGTCAAAGCTATGCACTTCGAGGGCCCCGAGGAGGTCGCCCGATTCACCGACACGATCTGCCTGCTGGTGGGTTTTGCGGGCCAGACCAAGGACGTTGTGGGCCGCGACATCGACATCATGTTGAATCAATTCAAGTTCGGTTGCGTCAATCTGTTCTCGCCAAACAGCAAGAGCGCCCACCTGATGGACTCCGACATCAAAGCCTGGTTCGCCGAGCAATACCGTTTCCTGGAGGACCTGCCCACCATCGAGGTGCTTTGGGAAAACACCGACTTCGGTGTGGGCTAGAGCCCAATCTGGGCGCAACATCCCACAGATCAGGGATGTGTTTCCATTGTGACAATTCCATACAGTTTCCTCGTGGGGTAGGCCCGGGGAGCGCAATTAGAGTGATAGTAACGGGCATGGATCCAAGCCCCGGAGCATGACTGCATGACGATGTCGAGCTTGACGGGCAGCTTGCCGGCCGCATTGAGCCCCGTGGTGAACCCTCGTGCCCAGGTTGAAGCTGCCTTCGATCGATTCAGCCCAGCCGTTTATCGCTACGTGCTGATTCGTGTCGGCGGTGATCCGCACCTGGCCGACGACATCATGCAGCAACTGTGGCTGGCCGTTTCGGGCAATCATCGCCGGGTGCCCGGTGACGAATTGGAATTCTGGCTGCGGGGCATCGCCCGGAATCTGGTTCGGCAGCATTGGCGGCAGATTCGCCGCCGCCCGAGCTGCGTGCCACTGGCTGACCCTGCTCTGGGGGCCGAACTGGCCGCTCGACTCGCCGACGAAGAACTGCCTTCCGGCGTGCTGCAGCGCAAGCAGGTTCAGGATCAATTGATATTGGCCCTGACGGCGCTTTCATCTCAGGATCAGGCCTTGATTTCGGGTCGGTATTTTCAGGGTCGATCCAACGCCGAGTTGGCTTGCGACTTGGACCTGACCGAGCGGGCGGTCGAAGGACGGTTGTACCGGGCTCGCCAATCGTTGCACCAACAGTTGAGGGAGCTGGACCTCTAGCGGGACCTGCTCATGGACATGCACGACAAGAACCAAGACGACCGGATCGATCAAAACCTGAAGCGCATGGCCACGTCGCTGGTTTGGCCGGATGAGCCATCCCCAGGCCGGCGCCGGCGATGGAAACGACCGCTTCACCGCGACCGGCCGACGTCACTTCAACGAGGAGTACGATTCATGCGTCAACACCGAATCATCACCGCAGCCGGCGCGGGGTCAGCCCTGGCGGCATGCCTGGCCCTTGTGGTCACGCTCTTTGTGCCTCATTCCGGCTCTACGGTCGAAGCCGCCACGATTTTTGACAGCTTCAAAGAGGCGGTGGGTAACGCTTTCGACGTGAGTTTTGAGAACATCGGTGCCGAGGGCATTCAAGTGGATGGTCGGGTGGTGATCGTCTTCGACCCAGCCGACGCCCAAGGTACACCGTTCGAGTCGAGTCCTCAAGGCGTGTTCGTCGAGGCCAAGGTCCGCGCCGGCGATGATGCCGATGACGACGTGGCCGGTCTGGACGTGGATGCCACCGTTTCGGCGGTTCCCAACAATGAATGGGCCTACGTGAAGTTGACGGGCCTTCCGCGGGCTGTGGCCCAGGAAGAGCCCGTGGCTCAGATCATCTCACAGATTGCCCGCAACGGTCTGCTGCTAGACCTCGATGGGCTGCTCCAGAAAGAGGGATTCGGCATGGGGGCGTGGAACCTTTCCGAGCACTTGCTGGACGTCAGCGGTGACGCTGATGCGGACCGGCAGACCGGTGAACAGGGTGACGGCTCGGGCCTAGATGAAGAGCAATTGGAGCGGATGCTCGTGCGGGTGCTCACCGGAAAGGCCACCGCCCAGGAGTTCCGCGGCCTGGTCGCCTTGTTGGAAGAAGCCGCCACCAACGTGGACGTGAAAGAGACCGAGCCGGGTCTCCACGTGCTTAGTGCCCGGGGATTTGATTTTCAAGGGGATGCCGAGGCCAAGGAATTGCTGGGTGACATGGTTCTGCAGGTTGCCTATCGCGAAGGGACGGGCCTGTCCTGGGTCCAAATCGACCACGTGGGTCAGCTCGACGGCACCATCCGC
>JBHHVM010000544.1:0-2504 GCA_046754265.1 Phycisphaerae bacterium | reverse complement strand
CAGGGCATAGCGGGCGTAGCTGACCACGGGGGTCATGAGGTTGTTGAATTCATGGGCCATCATGGCGGCTGCGGTGCCCAGCGAGGCCAATTGCTGGGTCAGTCGCACCTGATCGCGCAGCCTGCTAAACTGCGTCTCGAGCCGCTCGATTTGGGATTGCAGCAGGCGGGCGGAAACCGGGTCGGATTCGGGCGACGAAGTGGAGCCTTTGGTGCGTATGACGCGGGTGTGTTCCATGGGTTTTATCTGGCTGCGTGACTGCGAATGCGTCTTGGAACCATCAAAACCGGCTGGTGGCGGGCCGGCGCACCCTGCAATGGGCTCGCTGGACCGGATATCGGCCCATTGAGGACGGAATCTTGAAGGGGCGGGCATGAGCGACCCCATCGAACAGCTCGAGCGCCTGTTGGAGGCGGCTGAGCAGCTTGATATTGAGCTGCGCCGCGAACCCATGACCGGTAACGGGGGCGGTCTGTGCCGGATCAACGGTCGTTATGTTTTGTTCGTGGACACGCTGGCGGACCCGGCCACTCGCCTGGAACGTAGCCTGGAGGCGCTGGCTGGGGCACCGGACATCGACGGGATTTACCTGACCCCGGACCTGCGGGAACGCCTGGAGGCTGCACGCCAAGCCGGTGGGTGAACGGCACGGAACGCGGCCCAGCCATGCTCGCGGGGGCGGGCGGTGCGGGTGGGTGTGGGATTCCATTCAGTTGTCGGCCCGGCGGGGTGTTTGAGGCGTGAATTGCCCCAATCATTGAGGGGCGGTTGCCTGCCGGGACGATAAGAGATTGGTAGACTGTGCGGTCTGGCTAGAAACGAAGCGGTGGTCGGGTCCACGTGACGGGGAAGGGTTCTGGGAACCTTTTAATTCACGGGGAGACAAGCCACCGCTTCATCTACTAAACGTCATCGGCCCGGTCACGTCACGCGGTTTTCGGTAACCCCGAGTTGGCTACCCCGCTGAACGCCCCTCGGGCTCGAAATACTCTCCGTCTTGCCGAGCTTGCCCAGCTTCGAGGCTGTGTTCGTGGAGTGCGTTTTGCGATGATGATGGTGCCTGCCGCGAGTACCAAAAACGTCATGGCGACCAGGCCCCACTGCGAGACGGTGGGGATGCGCCGCGGACTGTGCTACGTGCTCCACGATTCTCCCGTGTCGCGGAATCGGATCCTCGTCGTCCTCTTGGCCCCGGTTATGGTGATGTCATCGGTACTCGCGGCTGGGGCTGCTCTGGTTCCATCCGGATGGGGCTTGGTCATTATTCTGGCGATGCTGGTCCACATGGCTGTCTGCACCGGCGACTTGATCGCGTTTGTGCTCGTGATCACGCAAGTCCCAATGAACGCCCGGGTGCATAACGATGGCTGGAAAACATACTGGACACCGCTGCCTTAACCGACGGTTGTCGAAGAAAATCGCTGAAGCGGCCTTGACTATAGGCTCGGCAGTCTAACGGTTACGTCGCGGCGATTTGCTCGCGCAGCCATTCAGAGGTGACGCCCTTGGGGGCCAGTAGGTCGGCGATGCCGTTGGACTCGTCTCTTAGCAGGGCCAGGAGCAGGTGTTGGGGTTGTATTTCGCCGGCTCCGAGGCGGTTGGCGGAGTCCACGGCCAGGATCAAGGTGTGCCAGAAGCTCGGCGACTTGAACGCTTTGGCCAGTTCTTGTTGATGGACCCACTCGAAGTCGCCGTGGCGGGAGTGGGCCAGGTCATGGGTGGCGTCCAGGCCTGAGCGCAACATGCCGAGGGTTTTTTCTCGGAGCGAGGATAGATTGACGCCGTGCTCGGTGAGCACTTGGGCGGGGATGCCCTCGGGCACCTGCAACAGGGCCAACACCAGATGTTCGGTGCCGATGTAACGGTGGCCGAAGTGGCGGGCCTCGGTGATGGCCAGTTCGATGACCTTCTTGGTCTCCTTGGTCTGGGCCCGGGCCCCCAGGGATGGTTTGGTGGAAGCGCCCTTGGGCAGCTTGGCCCGGACCTGGTCCCGCACCTGGTTGAGGTCAACATCGAAGGTCCGCAGCGCTTCGGTGGCCACGCACTGGCCCTCGGCGATAAGTCCGAGCATGACGTGGGCTGGCGCCAAAAAGTTGTGGTCCAACTGGCTGGCCTCTCGATTCGCCAAGGCCATGGCGTGCCGGGCCCGGTCGGAAAAGCGTTCGTGCATGGGTCTACATCCTCTGATGGGTTTCGTTGTGGTCCTCTGGTCCCGGCGCGCCGGGACGGGCGGGGTCGGGCCTGCAGTTGGGGCATCATAACGGGTTTGTCTGCGATGCCAATATGCTCGAGGAGTGGGCAAGGTGCCCGGGGCCGTGACAGAATCGGCGGGGGCTGTCGTTCCGTCCAGTAGGGACGAAGCGAGCTTAGCCCAGCACGCAGTGCTGGGGTTGGTGCGAAAGCGAGAAAGCCGAGCCCCGTAGGGACGAATGAGGTCTCATTCGTCCCTACGGGACTCGGTTGTGCTCTGGGCGACCTATCCCAGCACTTCGTGCTGGGCTACA
>JBHHVM010000543.1:0-2514 GCA_046754265.1 Phycisphaerae bacterium | reverse complement strand
GGCCGTCGTCGCCGGCCAGCACCGATTTGAGCGCATCGGGGGCGCTTTTGCCCACACGCATCAAGTCAAGCCCCAACGGCCCATAGGCGGGATCGACCAGCGACTGGGTGGCCACCGCCCCGACCCCAGCCTCAGCCCAGGGAACCACGCTCCCCACGCTGAACCAATGAGATTGAACCGCCACCCCGATCTCGCCGGTCTTGGAATCCCGGGCCACGATGGAAAAGGTGTGAACGGGTCGGGGGACGGAGATCTTTCTCATCGGTTGGCCGGCTTCGGAGGGCGGCTGGACGTGCAGGGCAGTCAAAACGCAAAGCAGGGCAATGTTCATTTCATTTCTCCTTGGTCTGCAATGGCGGGCCCACCGGGTGGGAGATTATCGGTCGGAAATGCGACCGATGCCAGAGGGGTGTTTGGCCACAAGGGGCACGGGGCACAGCGCTCATTCACCGGTTGAAAACCGGTGCCACACAGGCCCATAGGGATTTACGCGGCATCTTGGTCGGTGGGGACTGACAGGTCTCTTAGTTGGATTTCGTAGTCCATGGCTCCGGCTGATATCAGGGCGGTTTGTTTTTGGAGGTGCATGCGGACTATTTTTCCGGTGGTCTCGAAGGTGCGGACGTAGACCGGGTCGCCGGGTTGGAGTGCGTTGATCCAGGCAATCCAGCGGGTGTATTCCTGTTGCTCGGCCTGGAGCTCTTGGCGCTGCTGTTCCAGGTTGGCTTTGGACTGTTCGGCGGCCAGTTTGGCCTCGAGGGCCTGGTTTCGGGCGGTCTCAGCCAACCTCCGGCTGCGCAGGGTGCCTTCGATGGCCTGGTTGAGGTGGCTGTGTTGGTCGTCGAGGTGATGGCGGGCCCGTTCGACCATGCGCTGGGGCATGCCCAGGCGGTCGGCCACGATGATGGCGTTGGAGTTGCCCGGCTCGCCCAGGAGCAGGCGATAGGTGGGCTGGAGGGTTTTGACGTCGAATTCGACGGCGGCGTTGTCGGCCCGTTCGTGGGTGAAGGCCATCCCTTTGAGCACCGACAGGTGGGTGGTCACCACGGCTTTGGTTTTGAGGCGGAGCAGCTCTTCCATGATGGCCCTGCCGATGGCAGCCCCTTCGTCGGGGTCGGTGCCGGCGCCGAGTTCGTCAATGAGGACCAGGGAGCCGGGGCCCGCTTTGGAGAGCAGATCGAGGATGTTGGACATGTGCCCGCTGAAGGTGGAAAGCGATTGTTCGAGGGATTGCTCGTCGCCCACGTCGATGAAGATCTTGCGATAGACCGGCATGGCTGATCCGGGCCCGGCGGGAATGGGGATGCCGGCCTGGTTCATCACGGCCATCAGGCCGACGGTCTTGAGGGCGGCGGTCTTGCCGCCGGTGTTGGGCCCGGTGATGACCAGCAGGTCAAAATCGTCGCCCAGGCGCATGTCGATGGGCACCACGTCGCGCGGTTGATCGGGGTTTTCGGCGGCGAATATCTGCAGGAGCACCGGGTGGCGGGCCTGGTGCAGGTACATGGTGCCGTCGTCGCGTATCTCCGGGCAGATGCAGTGCCACTGTTTGGCAAAACGGTGTTTGGCGGCGATCAAGTCGAGCACGGCCAGGGCGCGGAGCGTGCGGCCTATCTCGGGGGCGTTTTCGTGGATCAGGCGGGAGAGCACCTGGAGGATGCGGGTGATCTCTTTTTGTTCGGACTGTTTGAGGCGGATGATGGAGTTGTTGAGTTCGACGGCTTCGGCCGGTTCGACGAAGAGGGTGGCGCCGGAATCGGAGCTGCGATGGATGATGCCGGGGATGCGGCCTCGGTGTTCGGATTTCAGGGGTAAGACGGTGCGGTCGTTGTGGAAGGTGGCGTTGGCGTATTGCAGGATGCGTTGCACGCGGGATTGCCGCAGCAGGCGGTCGATGACGGTGGTGATCTGGGTGCGGGCTTTTTCGATGGTACATCGAATGCCGTTGAGTTTGTCGCTGGCCGAATCGAGCACCTTGCCGCGGGGGTCGATGGCCCGGTTGACGGCCTGGGCCAGGCTGGTGAAGTCGCCGACGCGGTTCTTGAAGGGAGTCAGGTTGGGGGCTTGATCGCCGAGGGTGGCCAGCCAGGCACAGACGTGCCCGGTGGAGGCCAGGGTCTCGGCCACGTCGGCCAGGGCGTCGGGTTCCAGGCCCGCCGGCTGACCTGAGCGTTTGAGGTGAGGGCGGATATCGCGGACCCCAGCCAGGGGGGGCAGGCCTTTGTCGGGTTCGAGGGCGTCGATTTCCCGGACCTGGGCCAGCCAACGGCGGACCATCGCGGGGCTGGCTGACGGCATGGCTGAGAGGGAAAGCTCCTTGCCCAGGGCGGTGGCACATCGGCCCGCCAAGGCTTGGGTGACTCGGGGGAATTCCAGTTTTTCCAGCGTGGCTGGGTCCATTTGAGCACGTGGGGCGGTTTTGGCCGCACCGGTCCTCTTTTCTGGGTCGGCAGGGATGGGCCGCTGCCGAGTTTCGGAAGTCCGTTGTGCTGGGCCACCCGTCGATTGAGGGGC
>JBHHVM010000542.1:0-2515 GCA_046754265.1 Phycisphaerae bacterium | reverse complement strand
CAAGTGGGAGATCAATCATGAGCGCTATCACCGATTTGTTGGGGGACCAAGCGGGCCGACTGTTGGAGCATCGTTGCACGACCATCGACCAGTCGATGCTCACCCTGCCCGGGCCGGATTTTGTGGACCGGGTGATGAGCCTCACCGACCGGCCCACGCCGGTGTTGCGCAGTTGCCAACAGATTTTCAACCACGGGCGATTGGCTGGGACCGGGTATGTGTCCATCCTGCCGGTCGACCAGGGCATCGAGCACACAGCCGGGGCGTCTTTTGCACCCAACCCCATCTATTTCGACCCTGAAAACATCGTCCGCCTGGCCATCGAAGGCGGATGCAACGCGGTAGCCTCGACCTTGGGCGTGCTCGGGGCGGTGGCTCGCAAGTATGCCCACAAGATTCCCTTTCTGGTCAAGCTCAATCACAACGAGTTGCTGACCTATCCGAACAAGTACGACCAGATCATGTTCGCCAGCGTCGAGCAAGCGGCCGACATGGGGGCCGTGGCTGTGGGGGCGACCATTTACTTCGGCTCCGACGAATCCAACCGCCAGATCGTCGAAGTCTCCGAGGCCTTTCACCTGGCCCATGAGTTGGGCATGGTCACCGTGCTGTGGTGTTACTTGCGGAACAGCGCCTTCAAGAAAGACGGTACCGACTATCACGTCGCCGCCGACCTGACCAGCCAGGCCAATCATCTGGGCGTGACCATCGAGGCGGACATCATCAAGCAGAAACAGCCTGAAAACAACGGCGGCTTTACCGCCATCAATTTTGCCAAGACGCACAAAGCCGTCTACAGCACCTTGAGCAGCGACCACCCCATCGACCTGACCCGCTATCAATTGGCCGGCTGCTACATGGGCCGGGCTGGGCTGATCAACTCCGGCGGAGCCTCCGGCAGCAACGACTTCGCCGACGCCGCCAAAACGGCCGTCATCAACAAAAGAGCGGGCGGCACAGGCCTGATCTCAGGCCGAAAAGCCTTCCAACGCCCCATGAAAGAAGGCATCAAACTGCTGAACACCATTCAGGACGTGTATCTGGATAAGGGGATCACCATCGCTTGATGAGTTCGAGTTCAGAGTAGCGAGTGAAGGCTGATAGCAGCTGGCGTGGGCTTGAGTCGTCAAGTGCGACAAGAGGGTGATCAGCAAAGATGCGTCTGGATCCAGGTCAGATCGAAGTCGTCGATCCGCAAGTCGCCATGGCGCTCCGAAAGATGACCTGTGCCCAGCGCCTGGCCATTGCCAACGGGTTGTTTGTCTTTGCCCGCGATATGTTGTCGTCGCACTTGCGCACCGAACACCCCGACTGGGACGATGCCCAAGTCCAGGCGGAAACCGCCCACAGATTGTCCCATGGAGCCGTCTGAACTCCTGCGCTACGTGGTCGGCGTGCTCGAATCCCTGAACCTTCCGTACCTCATCACCGGTTCGACGGCTACGATTGCTTACGGCGAACCCCGGCTTACCAACGACATCGACATCGTGGTACGCCATTCGCCGCAAGAGGTGACGGATTTCTGCCGGGCCTTCCCGTCGCCTGAGTACTACCTGAGCCCGGACGCCGCCAAAGAGGCCGTTGCACAAGGTGGGCAGTTCAACATCATTCACCCGACATCAGGTCTAAGAATCGACGTTATGATCGCCCGGGACACGCCCTTTGATCGCAGCCGCTTCTCCCGCTCAAAACGCATCAAGCCAACGCCGGAATTCGAGGCAGCCTTCGCTTCCGTCGAAGATGTGATCCTCAAGAAGATAGAATACTACCGAGAGGGCGGTTCCGAGAAACATCTGCGCGACATCACCGGCGTACTACGGGTCAGCGGCCAGCAGATAGACCACGCCTACATTTCCGATTGGGCATCACGCCTGGGGCTGGAAGCCGTTTGGAGGGCGATCTTGGGGGAATAGGTCTACCTTCCGCAAGATGCCCTGGCCATTGGAAGAAAGAGAAGAGGAAATGTCGGCGAAAAAGACTCCTGACCTCTTTGTTTCCCTCAATCCTTGGCAGCGAGCACCGGGCTGAATGCGTTGCAGTAGCCTTGGACCATCTGGCGGGTCTTGGTGCGCAGGGCGTCATCGTTCAAGTCGGCCAGGGATTGGATGTCCAGAGGCGTGGAAAAGTAGAAGAGTTTTCCGGCTTCGCGGTAGTGCATGACCGGGGGGTCGATCCATTCCAGGCCCGCGTCTTCGAAGCCCATTTCCACGAACTCCTGCATGGTGTCGCCGGAATCCTGAATGGCCTCTTCCATCTCTTCGCTGATCCAGCGATCGTCGGTCAGGACCGAAGCCTGCAACTGCCCGGCGACCGGTCGGATGGCCAGTTCAACCCAGACCGACGGGGCGATGGCAAAACGTGTGGCCAGGTTGGATCCGTCCGGCCGGTCGATGCGCTCCGGCGGGCCCAGGCGCTCTTCGGAGGCCAAGGCGGCTTCGAGCCAATCGCGGTAGGCGTCGATGACGGTTTGATCGGTCTGGGTATGGGCCATGCAACGTCACTCCGTGGTTAAGCG
>JBHHVM010000541.1:0-2518 GCA_046754265.1 Phycisphaerae bacterium | reverse complement strand
TGGTATCGATTACCGAACCCCGAGCGGTTCTACACCTGGCAAGAGTGGCTCCCCTCGATGGGCGTTGCACGAACCAATTCCGTTCTTGCTCGCCGCTCGTCGCCTTTCGGCTCTCCCGCTCCATGCCGCGTTCAACCAGTGCCGGCACACCCTCGCGCCAGTGGCCGCCCGTATATTATTTCCCGTCCCCTGACCGTCCGCCCATCACCGCGAAACAGATCAACAGGGATTGACGTGAACAACCCTGCGTCCCATAATTGCTTGCTCGCGAAACATTACCATGATGGGACGGCCTGCGGCTGGTTGCCCGGTCACCATCACCGCTGCAGGACGACCTGGCCCGGGCCTTGGAAACGCTGTCGGACCTGGAGCGGGCCACCATCATCCTGTCCCTTGAAAAGCGGGTGACGCTGCTCGAGGTTGGCAAGCTCGGTACCGCCTGACCCGCAACCACGCACCCCATTCCCCCCTGACATACCCCCCGCATAAGGAAACCCATGCTTACCCAACTCCAGGACGCCCATCCCCGGCCAGAAGACATTGGAATGACCGACTGGCGCTCATTGGATTGGGCCAAGGAACTGCAACACAACGTTCAGTCCATCGACGAATTAAAGCGCTACACGCGCCTGGGTGAGCAAGAGGAAGCGGATCTGCTCCGGGTGGTGGAAAAACATCCGATGAACATCCCACGCTACTACCTGAGTCTGATCGATTCGAAGGACGCCAACGACCCCATCCGCAAGCTCTGCATACCCCGCCCGGACGAACTGGTTGTGGCCGGCGCCATGGGGGAGACCACCGGTGATCCGTACGGTGACGATCAGCACGACAAGGGCAACGGTGTCCTCCACAAGTATGATTACACGGCACTGGTGGTGGCCACGGAATACTGCTCCATGTACTGCCGCCACTGCTTCCGCAAACGCCTGGTGGGGCAGGACACGGACCACACGGTCAAAAGCTTTATAAAGGCCGCCGAGTACGTGGCCGAGCACCCGGAAATCACCAATGTGGTGATTTCCGGTGGCGACCCGATGATGATGAAGACCAGTGTGCTTGCGCGCATGCTGGACGCCCTGCGCGACATCGACCACCTCAACTACGTGCGCATCGGCACGCGTACCCCGGTGGTTTATCCTATGAGGCTGTTCGAGGACGCGTTGATCGACCTGCTGGCGGACTTCAACCGGGACAAGGCGCTCTACGTGCCCACCCACTTCAACCACGTCAACGAGATCACCCCGGAAGCCACCGAGGCGGTGGCCCGGCTGCGTGGCGCGGGCGTCACGGTGAACAACCAGGGGGTGCTGTTGCGGGGCATCAACGACAGTGTCGAAGCCTTGGCGGATTTGATGAACGGGCTGGTGAAGATCGGTGTCAATCCCTACTACCTTTACCAGTGCATGCCGGTGGCCCAGGTGCGTCACCACTTCCAGATCCCGCTCAAGGAGGCGGTGGATACCGTGGATGAGGCCCGCCGCCACCTGGACGGCTACGCCGGGCGCTTCAAGTTCATCCTGGCTCACGACATCGGCAAGCTGGAGATTTGCGGACGGGTGGATGATAAGCTGCTGCTCAAGCAGCTTCACGCCCGGGCCGGCCACGGCGAGGAGGCCTCGCGCATGCTCGTGCGTCAGTTGGACGATCACGGTGGCTGGCTGGACGACCTCGCGGAGGTAGACCTGTAACACGTAACGCCCTGGAACCGGGCCGAAGATTCGGTGGCCCCCCATTACGGGAATGGGCATCGGATATCACCGGATTCGGCCTGACCGACCGGTAGCGCACCCCCTTATCGGGCTCGAACCAATCAGAATCCGCAAGTTATTGAAATAAAAGACTTTACGGAGAACAAAAAACGGGCACTTACGCGATCCTTGCGTAAGTGCCCGTTTTTCTTAAGATGGCTCCCCTCTGTTGCCAGGTGTAGAACCGGGAAGGGCAGGAGCCGGCTGAATGTCTGTTTCCGAATTGTCCGGTCAGCTCAGGCCTGCGGCTCACACTTGACGATCGTGTCGGGAGTCACGCTTCGTTTCGAGTCCGGCCGTGAAGCTTTCTCTCAGCCGCTTCGGCCGACCGCTCAACCGCACTGAAGATCACCTCCCAAACGCCGACCAGCTCGGGAAAGGCGGCCTGGGCCTTGGAGGGGTTCGAAAACGTCACCAATGCATCGAGAAACACTCTCTCAACCTCAGTCTTGCCTGCCACTTCACCCTGATAGGCCTTCGCGGCCTGATTGTAGCCCTTCCATCGAACTGGGCGAAGCTCGCCGTCGGTCATCAGCGCGTTGCGACCGAGGTAGAGCTCAATGCTCGCCGCCTTCCCGTTGACATCCACGAGATGGTTACCCTGTGGCCCGACCGTCGGATACGTCTTTGCAAACTCCGTATCAGGGAGCCGAACGACGATTATGTTGTCTGGCAATCCGAGGTCGCTGGCCTGGCTATGGGCCCGAAGCCCTTCCGTATCGTTGTCGAAGACAGCGACCATCCGAAACGGAGCGCGTGCGGCGGCG
>JBHHVM010000540.1:0-2529 GCA_046754265.1 Phycisphaerae bacterium | reverse complement strand
AGCCCCGTTCACAGTCCACTGCACATGATCGGCCATGGTGTTGCCATTCGGGAAAACCACCGGCGGAAAATACAACGAAATCGCAAATGGGCCGGCGTCCAACGGGCCCGCAAAAAACAGCAGCGCCGAACCGTTCACGCTGTCAGCCCCACCGGGGGCGTCATTGTTCAGATGCACGAAGAACGACGTCCCAGCCTCGACGGTAAATGGGTTCAAGGCAGTCGAGGCGGAGTAAACTCGCAGTTGGTTGTCATCCTGGGTGCAGAATTGCCAACCTCCCAGAAGCTGATCGACCGGGCCGAAGTTGTGCAGCTCGATAACGCCGGTGGCGATGTTGATGGAGCGGATCTGCACATCGCGGGGTGCCGCCCGGACCGGTCCAACCGCGACAAAAGCAGCCCAAAAACTCGCAGCAAGCGCGCAGCGCAACATCATGATCGGATGCTCCTTTCCCATAACCGTCAGCGCGGGGATACGGTGTCCCCGACCCTGTGATATCCTAATCGATCCCACCCGGGCGAGTCAAAAACCGGGCCCAAAGGTACCTGGGATGACCTCCCGATGCCGCCATGCGTGCGTTCCAAGCACTCCCAAAATCGGGTGCCATGGCCACGCTCGCGTGGCCATGCTCCTCGTCAACATGCCCACGCAAGCGTGGGCATGCCACCCAAGACGGATGCCTCCATCGACCACTACGCCAGTCCACTCAAATTGACGAGGAAGCGTCGCAATCCTACCCTGCCGCCCATGCCCCGGGCTGGTTTCGACGCCGTTCATAGCACCTCCGCATTGCACGAACGCCGGGAGCGCGTGTTTCTGGTCTTGGCTGGGACCTTTCTGGGGTCCATGGCCATGTTGAACATTTTGGGCATCACCCGCTTCGTGCATCTAGGGCCGCTGGCCCTGGCGGTCGGCGTGTTGCCCTACCCGCTGACCTTTCTATGCACCGATTTCATCAGCGAGTTCTACGGCCGGCGACGGGCGAATTTTGTGGTTTGGGTGGGTCTGGGTATCAACCTGATGGTGATCGGCTTCCTGTGGCTGGGCCGAGCATTGCCCGCCATCAGCGAGTCCGCCAGGCCCGCCTGGCAGCCGGAGGGCTCCTGGGGGCCGCCCCCCTGGCAAATCCTGAACCTGGCCGGCTCGTTGGAGCTGTTCGGCCAAACCGTCGAGCGGGTCGAATTGTTCGAGCTGATCTACCGCTGCTCGCGGGCCGCGGTGCTGGCCTCGATGATCGCCTACTTGGCCGCCCAACTCTGCGACGTGTTTTTGTTTCACTTCTGGAAGCGCCTCACTCGCGGACGGCACCTGTGGTTGCGCAACAACGGCTCCACCATGATCAGCCAGTTGGTCGACGCCACCGCGGTCATCTTCATCACCTTCTGGAGCCAGTTCGCCACCGGCCAAAAAACACTGCACGCCATGGCTGTGCTGGTGGGTTGCAATTACCTGTTCAAGGTCATCGTGGCTGCCGCCGACACGGTGCCGTTTTATCTCGGCGTGCATTATCTGGGCCGGTATCTGCGAATCGACCCCACCGCCGACCCCCGACAAGCCCCCAACCGCCCCGCCCAGGACCCGCACCCCCATTGACAGCCTTTCCTGGGGGGTCATACTGACTCGGGCCTGTCCGGCGCGGTTCAGGCACCTCGCATCCGTCTCGAATCGAAAGGAGTTGGCCATGAAACGCCTCATTCCGGTTGTGGGCCTGCTAACGGTTGTCGCCATGATTGGGGGCTGCAGTATCGCCGGGACCTGGAAGTCCGTCCGAACCGACCCGGCTGACGCCATGTCCAAGACCCCCTTCCAAATGGTCACTTTCAATGACGACGGCGAATACTCCGCCACCCGCCAAGAGGGTTCGCAGGTCATGACCGCCACCGGAACCTACAAATGGGATGGCATGAAACTGACCATCACCCCCTCCGAGGGCGAACAGCGCGTCTACCCGGGCTGCCTGGACATGTTCACCGGGCAATTGGTCTTGAAACACAAGCACGAAGACCAAAAGACCACCGCCTGGATGGAAAAGGTGGACGAAGGGACCTAGTACTCCGTCACGAGTCGATTGAGGCGTCGGGTGGCACGGTCTGGCGCAGCCAGGCCGTGGGTTCTCGCGATCGCCACGGCCTACCGACTGCGTCGGTAGACCGTGCCACCCCTCGAACCACCTGTGACAGGACACTAGACCCGCTCGAGTTGCGGCGTAGTTCTTCTTACTCGTCACCGCGGTCAAACGCCGCCGGATTAGACCGTCCACGATGGCGGACGTTCAGGGCATCCTCAATCTCAACAAGTCGGCGGGTATCACCTCAGCCAAGGCCCTGTACGCCGTCCGCAAGATCGTCGGGCAGCGAAAGAGCGGCCACGCCGGCACGCTGGACCCCGCCGCCACCGGCGTGCTCGTCCTGTGCCTCGGTCGGGCCACCAAGCTGACCGAACGGCTCATGGACCAGCCGAAAGTCTATCGAGCCCGCGCCCGCCTGGACGTCACCAGCGAAAGCTTCGACAGCGACCGCCGATTGATCG
>JBHHVM010000539.1:0-2534 GCA_046754265.1 Phycisphaerae bacterium | reverse complement strand
CACGTGCCGGGCTGTTTTCTTGCTGACGGGTGGTGGCGTGCCGGACACCTTCCGGAAGTCTTCCGAATTGCGGCGGCGAATCTGGCTGGCTCGACTGCCCGCATCGGCTCCCGTCGATTGGGCGACGACCTGCGGCGGTGATGCTGCGGAGTGGCGGTCGCGGTCGAGACAAAACGCCCAGATTGCCGATTCGCTCTTGACGCACGTCTACATAGCGGCTGCGGGGTTCGATTTCAACTTCGATCGTGTCGCGGAGCACCTTGAGCTCGAAAAGCCGGACGAAGGCGAAGGCACGCTGCAGGACAACCTTTTGCGGGCATTGTATCGGCATTGCCGCGGTGAGGGCGGAAAAAGACAGATGGCGACAACAGGCAAGTGGACTGGGGCGGGCTGGATTGACGCCCGCAACCAGGCCTGCTGGCGTATTCTTCAGGACCTCTTGCCCGACGACGACACAGCTGGTGGGTCGGATGGCGTCGATGGCGTCGCCGAACTGTGTACGAACATGGCCATGGTTGATTGGAGTCGGATCCTCGGCATTCAGGCCCCACCGATCCTGCTGGAATACCGTCGCCATCATGGACAAATTGTAATAAGATTCCGCGATTCGAGCCGAAATTCCAAGCGCGGATTTGTTGTGAACGAGCAGCTTCCGCCGATCCCGGACAGCACGCGCGATGGACCGCCCGACGGCCCACCCGACGGGCCGCCGGGCGGAGGGCCAGCCGAGGGTGGGGCTACGGCCAGCGGGGGGGCGGCCCAACCATCCCAAGCCACTGCGGCACAGCAGGGGGGGCTTGATCCGTCCGATCCGTCCGCTTCCGTCCACCCAGGTGGACGGATTGAAATCGGACGTAACTACCGTAATAACAAAGAGATACAGCCGTCGGAGATTCATTCCGTCCCTTCCGTCCGCCCTTCCCCTAAAAGTTTTGAGTGGGAGAGAATAGGTCAGGGGGGAGGCGAGAGAGACAGAGAAAAAGGTTTGCCCCTGCCAAGTGGACGGATTGACCGTCGAGAACACGCTAACTCCTGTACTACAAAGGAGTTGTGTCGTTTTCCGGGGTGGACGGATCAGCGGACGGAACGGGACGGATCGGACGGAACACCCGCCAAATTGGGCACCTCCAAGGCAGCAGACGCAGATCCGCGGCTGAGTGTTGGACCGATCCTGGCAGCGGCGGGGTTCCCGACCAAGCTGTTGGTCCTCGATTTCGAGACGTTCTACTCGTCGAAGTTCAGCCTCTCCAAACTTACAATCCCCCTTTACGTCCACGATCCTCGGTTTCGGATCCACGGGTTGGCTGTTCGCTGGCCTGGTGGCCGGACGGCCTTCCAGACCGACGTAGAGCAGTGCCTGGCTGCACTCCGCCAAGCGTTCGGGGACCACCTTGAGCGCATCACCGTGGTGGCCCACAATTGGCGATTCGACGGGTACATTTTGAACACGAGGTTTGGATGCCACCCACCACACGTTGTCGACACGCTCGATTTGGCCAGGCATGTCCATCCGACAAAAGGCGGCCACAAACTCCGCGATCTCGCCACCGCCTATGGTCTCACTCCGAAAGGCGAAATCACGAATCTTTCCGGCATTCGAGAACTCAACCCGCAGCAACTCACCCACCTCGCGGCCTATGCCCGCCACGACGTGGAATTGGCGTCTGTCTTGGTAGCGAGACTCCTGCCCGAAGTATCGCGGCCCGAGGTGGAACTCCGGATAGCGGCCCACACGGCCAAGCTGTTCACCGAACGCGGCGTGCGCATCGACTGCGAAGGGGCCGCCCAACTCTTGGAGGTCTTCGACAGTGATCTCCAAAGCAAGCTTGCTGCAGCCGGAATCGACCGCAAGACGGCGGGCGGCAATGCGTTCCTCACCCTTCTTACCGCCGAGCTGGCGAAGGACGGCCGATCCGTCCCCATGAAGGAGGGCAAGAACGGCCTGATCCCCGCCGTTGCCAAGACCGACCAGCCGATGAGTGGCCTTGTCAGCGACGCCAACCTCCGTGTTGCATCTTTGGCGCAAGCCCGCTTGGCTGTGAAATCGGCCCCACAGTTCCAGAAACGGCTTAAGATGTTCGTCGATATAGCGACGGTCACGGATGGTATTCTGCCAGTCCATTTGAATTATTGCGGGGCGCACACGGGGCGGTTCAGTGGGGGTGGCGGCACCAATTTGCAGAACCTCGCCAAACACCTCGACGGCCCGAGCAGCCAATTCCGCCGATTGATCCGGCCGGCGCCGGGCCATCGTTTCGCGATCGCAGACTTGGCTCAAATTGAAGCCCGTGTTCTGGCCTGGCTGGCGGGCCAGGACGATCTCGTCGAGGCGTTCCGCGAAGGCCGCGACGTGTACTCGGAGTTCGCCAGCGAAGTCACGCATAAACCCGTTCGAAAGCCAGAAGCAGACGACTCGCCCGAAGTCGCCGCCCGACTCAAGGCCCGGCGGCAGCTCGGAAAACAGGCCATCCTCGGCCTCGGCTACCAGATGGGCCCGGAACGATTCTGGGAGCAAGTCCAGAAAAACCCTCTCC
>JBHHVM010000538.1:0-2537 GCA_046754265.1 Phycisphaerae bacterium | reverse complement strand
CATTCGACTCCGGTTGAAAGTCCGCGAATCCCACGCTGTAAGTGGTTGAGTGACCGATGTCCCAATCGCTCCCATTCTGGCCACCGGATCAGTGGGCAGCCTTGATGTGGTGCAAGGTCTTCTGCCCTCACCCAGACCGGGCCCGGCCTGCCCAGGCCTATTAGACCGCGAGGGCGAAAAAAAAACAGTTTCGATTGCACAAATCGACGCAGCACGTTATTGGGCCAGCACCATGGCCAAGCTGTTAAAGGATCCGATAACGCAGTTGACTCGTCTATTGCGAACTCGATCATCCAAGCATCGTCGCCGGCGCCATCGAATCCCGGCGGTTTGGAATCGTTGGGGCTACTCGGCTGCCAAATCTGCCGGCCCGGGGGAGGTCCTGGTCGATCCGCATGACTTCCTGCTGAGCTGTCTGGAGCGAGTCATCCTCCCAGCCATGCCCAGACGGCGCATCTCAGGACAAAGCCTGTCACAAATCCGCGAGACACGCCGCCACAAGGATGGCATGGTGCTAGCGGACGGCCGCAAGCGCCGCGGCGGCGATTGGATGAAGACGGCCAGCGCCTACGGCATGTTGGTGCGGGCCACGACGGCCTGGGACCACAACGGCGACGGAAAACTCACCCCGGCCCAATGGACCGAAACCGGGACCTTCCTCAAGACAATCCTCGTCCTGCCGCTCTTGCAGCAGATGGGCATCAACACGCTCTACCTTTTGCCGGTCACCAGGTGCAGTCGTGTGTTTCGCAAAGGTGAACTGGGCTGCCCGTACAGCGCCCAAAACTTCTTCGAGCTGGAACCCGACCTACACGACCGATTGCTTGGCCCCGATTTCAACGACCTGAGTATGGAATTCGCCGCGTTCGTAGACGCAGCCCATGTCCTGGGCATGCGCGTCATGGTGGACTTGGCCCCGCGCACAGCCTCGCGAGACAGCGACCTAATTCTGGACCACCCGGAGTGGTTCTATTGGATCGACCGCCGGGCCGCCAAGTCGTTTGGGCCTCCACACATTGACGGGTTCGAGCCGGGAATCCCCACACCTTCACAATTGGGCGACCTGCTGACCTGTGACGTCGTCCGCCGGCACCTGGCCTGTTTCCGCCACGCCCCTAACGTCGCCGACCCGATTCGATGGAAACGCTTCGTGCAACGATGCAGGCTTCAATCGCCCAAAGACCTGGTCAAAGCTCTGGGGCGGGAGTTCGGCGTAATCACCCCTCCGGGGTTTTCCGATTGCGTCAACGACCCCCAGCCGCCCTGGTCGGACGTGACCTTCCTTCGACTGTACCTGGATCATCCGGCCGCGTCCGCCAAGCACCTGGCCGACTGCCAACGCCAACCGCCCTACGTCTTTACCGACACGATCAAGGCCAGTCTCTTCCCGGGTAAGAGGCCCAATCGGCGGCTTTGGAAAACATTGGCCGGCATCTTGCCTTTCTACCAGCGCTTCGGCATCGACGGCGCCCGGGTGGACATGGGCCACGCATTGCCGACCGAGCTGCAAGATATGCTCATCGCCGCTCCGCGGAGGAAGGATCCGGATTTCGGCTTCTTGGCGGAGGAGTTCGACTACGGCAAGGCCCGAGCCGCCCGGCGATCCGGATACAATGCCCTGCTCGGCACATCCTGGCACGCCGAGCCGCGAGCAAATGAAGGGCATCTCCACCGCCTTGTACACGTGGTCCTGCCCAAAACGCGATTGCCGTCGCTGGTGTCAGCAGAAACGCCGGACACACCGCGGGCTGTCATGCGTCAGGGCGGCAAGACGTTCGCAAGAACCACGGCGGTGTTGAACAACTTCCTGCCGGGGGGCATCCCTTTTGTCCACAGCGGATTCGAGATGTTCGAACGCCAGCCGCTGAACCTGGGGTTGGACATGCTACCCTCCGGCCGAAACACCTTGAAAAAATCAGACCCCAACTATGGAAAGCTGGGGTACTTCGACCGGGTCAATTTGCATTGGACCAAACCCGGCAGCAAGGGGATGATCGGTCTGATCGCCCGGGCGGCCGACTTGCGGCAGGAGTACCTGCCTGAGCTTTCCGATCTCCGAAACTATTTCCAACCACAGGTGGCCGTCAACGCACGCCGCATCCTGGCCGTCGGCTGGAAGGTCCGTAGAAAAAAACGCGTGCTGCTGGTCGTGGCCAATTTGGACTCCAAGCACGCCCGCCGCACCATCATTGGCCGGTTACCTGCGGTGGCTCGGCCACCACATGATCCCAGAATACTCTTGGAAGTAACGACCTCCAGAACCATACCCCGAGTTGGCAATGGTAAAGTCACAATGCAACTGTCCCCCGGCGACGTGAAGGTGCTGCTGCTCTAGCCAGGGGCGTGGAATAGGTCTGTGGGCGCGTTGCTCCGCCTGGGTCTCGATGAGGCTGGGCATTGCAATTGCTTCAGGAACGACCTGCCGGAAGGCTCTCTGCGGAGGTTGGCGATGAAGGACGGGATAGCGGTACTTCACCCTCTGCCGGGTTGGCCAGGGCTTGCAGCATGGTGCCGGCCGCTCCGATGATGCCCGCGTC
>JBHHVM010000537.1:0-2560 GCA_046754265.1 Phycisphaerae bacterium | reverse complement strand
TGCGGACCTTGGGCATATCGCAAATGCCCGTCCCGCAGGATGAAGGCCGACCGTTTTTGATGGTCCATGAGTCCGACATTCTGCAAGCCCTGATGGAGGCGTCAGCCTCGCCGACGGATAAAGTCGCCACGGTCGCCAAGGAGCTCCAAGGTCAGGTTTTTTTGGCGGACTCCCTCACGAAGGTGCAGAAGATTTTCGATGAGCAAAACGTGGCCGTCGTAATCGACAGTGGGCGCATCACCAACGTCATCACCAAAATTGACATGGTCGAATTCCTGGCCGCACGGAATTAGGGCTGCTCTTCTGAAACCAGCTCCCGCCCGGTGGATGGAAAAACCGAGCCCATACGCTCTCGTTCCGCTGCTCGTAAGTTGCGCGTAATCACGCATTGGTGCGCGTAAATCCGCAGCGACGCACGTAGACTGCCTGGGCGTCACCGGCATCGAACTCTCGCGTCGAAAACCTTGCCCGCCTAAACGCGACTTGGCTTAATTCTTCGGCTGCCCTTGCCGATGGTTAAGCGGGCGAACGACATTGGGCTTGTGCCCGAAGTGTCCAGCCCGTGACCGAAGACGCGAAGTTTCGTGAGCGATGGAATAGTTCCTGCCTGCGTTGCTGAGTGCAGCAACGTAGATTGGCTACCGAACATCTAAAACAGATCGGGCCATGATCTGTGCTCGCGGGGTTCTGCCCGCAAGTCTTGACCATCGAGAGGCTGTTTAGAGAGTCATTAAGTGCAAGTAGGGGGCGCGGGGTGTGCTTCCGCGCGCGTACGGAGGCTATGGATAATGATTCAGCATAGTGATTGCACACGGCTTTGCGAATGGATCAAGGGATGCGGCATCGTCGCGGTAGTGGCGTCGGCATTCTTGGTGGCCATGACGGGTTGCCCGACCGCGGGCGGAGGAGGGGGTGGCGGCGACGGTCCCCCGCCACCGCCGCCGGCCTGCGCCGAGATAGGGCAAACCTGCACCGATGCCGGCGATTGCTGCGACGATACGGCCGTCTGCACCGGCGGCACCTGCCAGGCCGATGGCGGGGGCGGTTCCGGGAATGTGGCTGATGGACAGGCAACTTACGAGACGAGTTGCATGGCTTGCCACGGCACGCCCACCGAAGGCGGAGGCGCGGGCCCGGACCTGGCGACCGACACCGCCGAAGACCTGCAAGCCGGTTCCACAGCCCAAGGCCATCCTTTCGATGCTTCCGGGCTGAGCCAGGACGATTTCGCCGACCTGGAGGCATTCCTGGCTGAGGGCGGCGGTGACGGCGGGGGCTCGTTCGCCGAGCAACGCGGATTCGTGGGGACCGACACCTGCCTGTCCTGCCACGGGGCGACGGCCATCACCGGCACGGACTACAGCGACTTCTTGATCACCGGTCACCCGTTTAAGCTGAACGAGTCACCCGGCAACGAACCGCCCCAATACCCGGTCACCGAGTTGCCCAGCCCGCCCGAGCCCCTGGAATGGTCCGACGTGTCCTACGTCATCGGCGGTTACCGCTGGAAGTATCGGGTCATGGACGAGGACGGCTACGTGGTTCTGGGCCCGACCGCCCAGTACAACTTCCCCAGCCGAGGGTTTAGCGCCTACAGCAACGACGCGGATCACACGTCGCCCGACGGCACGCCGGGCCCGTGGGATGCCAACATCGGCCGAAAACCCTACGCCTGCGGCCCGTGCCACATGACCGGATACGAGGAAGAGGTTCCCAGCCACAGCGGGCTGGAGGGCATCACCGGCGACTGGGCATTTGGTGGCGTTCACTGTGAAGAGTGCCACGGAGCGGGGCAGGATCATGTGTCCGGCCCATCAGCGTCCAATATCAACGGCAGCCCCGAAACCGATGCCACGTGCGGCAAGTGCCATACCCGGTCATCCGACGGCATCGCCGCCAAGGGCGGGTTCATACGGCACCACGAGCAATGGGACGAGTTCTCGCGAACCAAGCACGCCAGTGTGATGCCGGACGGCTGCATGACCTGTCACAACGTGCATAAGCCGCTGTGGACCTCGGACGCGTTGGCAGCCGTGGTGGCCGCCTTTGACGGCGATCCAACGGCTGTGGATGCTTTGCCCAGCCCGGCCGGGATCATCCGGCAATGCACCGATTGTCACGGCAGCGTGACCGTCACGCATGAAGGCCCCGATGATTGCATCAGTTGTCACATGGCCTTTACCGCCAAATCAGCCGTGGCGCTGAACGATAACATGGGTGACGTGCGGGGGCACTCCTGGAAGATTAACGACGATCCAGCCGCGATGATGTTTGCAGACGCGGATGGAAACCCCGTGTCGCGCGACGATTCCAACGTCGCGTTCGCGGCTCTGGACGGTAATGACCGCCCCTTCATCACGTTGGATTTCGCCTGCCTGAGATGTCATACGGGCAAGGACGTACAGTGGGCGGCCGATAATGCCGCGTCGATACATGCAGGTGGATAACCGGTAGGCTTCGACTCCGGCACTGGCCGGATCAAACCAGGCATCAAACCGTGCGGCGGGCGGCCCCAACCGGGTGCCGCCCGCGCCGCACGGCTCGCGAGCCGGCTCCGCCG
>JBHHVM010000536.1:0-2561 GCA_046754265.1 Phycisphaerae bacterium | reverse complement strand
GATGGGCCTGGTTGCTTGCCTGGGTAGCGGGTTGATCGAATTGACCGGCGCCTTCGTGGCCGAGAGAGTACGCCGACACACGCCGCGGGCAGCCTTGCTCAGCACATTGGCCGGCATCGCCCTGGGGTTTATCTCCATGACCTTTGCCCTACAGATCTGGCAACGGCCCATTGTGGCCATGCTGCCATTGGGGCTCATATTGATCACCTACTTTTCCAACATCCGCTTCCCCCTGGGTCTGCCCGGCGGGTTGGTGGCTGTGGCGTCAGGGACCGTCATCGCCTGGTTGCTGCCCGGGGATTGGACAGGACGGGCTATGTCACTCACCGCCGTCAGCCAGGCTTGGTCTGAACGAGGGCTATACCTGCCCACCTTCTGTGGCGGCGCTATCCTCGAAGCATTGCGGCGCGACCCGGCTGAGGTGCTGGGCTATCTCTCGGTCATCGTGCCCATGGGCTTGTTCAACCTGGTAGGTTCCCTGCAAAACATCGAGTCGGCCGAGGCTGGCGGTGACCGCTTCGCCACGGCCCCCAGTCTGGCGGTCAACGGGCTGGGAAGCATCATTGCAGCCCTGTTCGGAAGCTGCTTCCCCACCACCATCTACATCGGACACCCCGGTTGGAAGGGCTTGGGGGCCAGGGCGGGCTATTCCATACTCAACGGCCTGGCGATTACCGCCCTGGTGCTGACCGGCACGGTGGCCCTGGTCAACGCTCTGGTGCCCATCGAAGCCGGCATTGCTATCGTCCTGTGGATCGGCATCGTCATCACCGCCCAGGCCTACCAGGCCACGCCCGGCAAACACGCCCCCGCGGTGGCCATCGGCCTATTCCCGGCCATCGCCGCCTGGGGTGCCACAGCCGTGGCAGGGGCATTCTCGGTTTCAGGTGGCACGACCATGCAAGCTGCCCTGGAATCCAACATCGCGACTGAGGTCAATGGTTTTCTCATCCACGGCATGAACCTGCTATCCGCCGGGTATATTTTTACCTGCATGATTCTGGCGGCCGTCAGCGCCCTGCTGATCGATCGAAAGTTCACAACCGCAGCCCTGTGGGCTGCGATTGCGGCTGTCTTGACCTTGGTGGGGTTGATGCATGCCTACCGCATTGAAGGTGACGCGGTTGCGTTTTATTTCATCTTCGACGATTCACCAGCTAAGGGGCTCGGCTTTCATGCACTACGCATCGCGGTGGGATACGCGCTGATGAGCGCGGTGTTCCTGGCGTTCGGCGGGTATCAGCGCTGGCGGGGCGACGTGGTCCGGGCGAACTGAAGTCCGCGCGAACTGAAGTTCGCGGCTCGCTGGGTGTTGCGTGCTATGTCGTCGCGATGCAGATGGCTGTGGCCGACTGGATGGACAGGGCTTGTCCCGGCTTGATCTTCTTGGGCGTGGCTGTCGGTCCGGTGTCGTTGAGCGTCATCAATCGAGCGACGTGCCCGTTGCTAAAGGACGGGGCCGCGATTCTCATGGGGCTCGGCTGACGGTTCATGGCGATCCAGCCGTAGAGCAAGCCGACCGTCATTTCCAACGACTGGGCCACCAGGTCGGTCCTGCGAATCGAATCAGTCGCTAGGTAGGCGGGTGGTCCGGGGAACTCCAACCGGATGGCCGTGGCGCCGGCCGCGATGGCCTGTTTGTGGAACTTGGTATCGAAGGCACCGTCGGTGTCAGCCACGACGTGCGGCAAGATTTTTTGGAAGCCCCAGGGTCGATTCGACGGGTCGCCCGTTGGTCGATCGTGGAGCACGCCTCGGCCAAAGAACCGCTTGTTGAGCATGCGATCCACCAGGTCGGGCAACTGGGCTTGCAGACGTCGGCGCAGGGTGGGGTCCGAGACGATCCAACGCATGTGGGGGCCCGGTGTGTGGGTGATGTCGATGATGGCGCCCAACGTGTCGGGATCCGTGTCCATGTCCATTTCGAGGGCGGCGGTGTCGTCGTGGCGGCGCCATCCGTTGTCCGGATGGTAGGGCGCGCAAAGCGGCAGCCAGGCCAATCGAAAACGCGAAATCAGTTCGAGGGTATAGGGGCAGGTGTAGGGATACGGTCGCACCAGGCTCTTGAGCCACAACATCGTGCCATAGACGCCGTCCAAATCATCGCCGGCCAACCCACTGCGGATCAGGATCAAAGGCCTGGGCGGCCGGGGCAGGCCGAAGGATTCGTCGGCGGCGCCCAGTTCAACGAATTGATCGGGCCGGGGCAGGTCCGGATTGGATTGTCCGCGCACAACTAGCGCCGGAAGGCGCTGGCCAAGCTCGGCCACCTCGTCTCGGAAACGCTTTTCGCTGGTGGCTGGACTGACGTACTGACCCAAGGTGGTTTGGTCGGCTCCCAGGGCGTTGAGCAGCAGATAGAGGGCCAAATCAGGTTCGTTGAAATTGGTCGGCGGTTGTTCGACCGGGTCGACGTCCAGCACGACGATGGCACCACCCTCGGTGGCTTTGAAGAGACAGACCGGACAGTCGGACGTGCCGTCGGTGTTGCAGACTGACTGCAGGACGACCTCAAACCCGTGACGCCGACAGAATTTCCGCAGGGCCAGCGTGCGGCGGAA
>JBHHVM010000535.1:0-2562 GCA_046754265.1 Phycisphaerae bacterium | reverse complement strand
TTCGTGCCCAGGACGCTACCGATTAGGGCGCGTCCTGCCATCGGCTGTGGCCAAGGGCTGCGCCACGGTTTTGTGATTCCCAAAACGCTAACTGGCCGATATCCATAACGGTGCGACTACCTGAAAGGACCAAGCCATCATGGAATCAGCCGTGATCTTGCTCAGCGGCGGCATGGCCAGCGCCACCGCCGCCTTTCGACGACGCGAATCCACAAAACTCCATCCGCTTTACCTCGACTGCGGGACCGGGGCAGCAAAAATGGAAATCAAGGCCGCCGCCGACCTGGCCGAGTTCCTCAAGGCCCGGCTCACCGTCTTGGAGTTGCCCCACGTCGCCGAAATCGCCCGGCAGCGACACCGCAGCCAACCCGCCCAGCGCCGCCAGCGCCCAGCCCCGTTGACCGGTCCGGACGACATCCCCGGCCTACATCCGGTCCTCCTATCCGTCGGCGCCGAGTTCGCCGCCGCCATGGGGGCCCAGTGGTTGGTCACAGGCCACAGCGCCCCCAGCCACGACACCACCGGCCAGCAGCTTTCCCAAGAGCGCCGCGTCGACCCCCGCGAGTTCCATCACGCCTTCGCCGCCATGCTGGAGACCGCCCTGCCCACCGTGCGAGCGGTCCGGTTGGAATGCCCCCTGATGGACCTGACCCCCGGCGACATCATCAAGCTAGCCAACCGCTTCTCGGTCCCCTTGGTGGCAACCTGGTCGTGCCACACCGCCGCCGCGCCCTGTGGCACGTGCCGTGGCTGCCTGTCCCGCGCCGACGCCTTCGCCCACGCCGGCCGGGCCGACCCGCTGCTCGCACCAACAGCCCGTTAGCCACGCCCGACTCGACGGCCCAACCCGCTACCCACTTCGCACCGGCGGCAGAACCACTCCAGCCGGCACCACCTTTCTCATCTTGGCTGGGCTTTGGCTGATCTTCGTCGTTCACTCCGGAGTCGTGCAATACCTGAGCGTTCAGGGTCAACGTTATCTGAACACCGCAATAGCCGGCCGAGAAAACCCCAACCCCGCCGATGGACCGTCATCCGAGGATCAATTCCACATTGCATTAGGCTATCTGAAACGGGCAAACCAACGGGGCTTATTGCAGGTCGCGTCCCTGCACGCCAAATTGGCCGGCGCCTACTCCAACCTGGGCGATCATCTCAATGCCCAACACCACTATCGCCGGGCCGTCGAGTTGGGGCCCAAATTCGTCTCAGCCCACTACGAACTCTACCGCTACGCCAACGCCCGCAACGATCCCGAATCCGCCCTAGCCCATCTCAACGCCATCATGGACGTCGAACCCGACTTTCAGAACGCCCACTGCTAACTGGCCGAGCTGCTCATCCGCTCAAACCGGGCCGATGACGCCGTACAAATGCTGCAAAGGCTTATCCAACGCCGACCCCTTAAACGCCCAGTTCCTAAAACAATGGTGCGCCGTCCTGCGCCAAACCGACGCCCTGGAGCAAGCCATTCTGGACGCCGAGCAGGAGCCCGAACCAGATCGCGCCACCCGCTACCGCCTGATGTTCCTTGACCAGGCCGCCGGAGGAACCGACCAAGCCGAGGCTTTGGCAGATTCATTCCCTAACCCTGATCAAGCCCAAACACAGGTCGCAGAACCGGTCGGCCGGCCCTGATCGCCCTTTGCCGGTCGGCACATTTTCGGACCCACCCGGGCAGGTTCGGGGCCACGGTCACCGGCGGGATTCCCATTGCATAAATTTCATCTAATAAACGTCGGGGGCTCCACCTCGCAGGAATACACTAATCGCCATAGCTGAAGCCAGTTGCGGCACATTTGACGCGGGTCGGCTGCACTCGTCGGCTCCTCACCGTGGTCTCGGAGTATGAACCCATGGCGCTAGTTCCCAACGCGGCGGTGGGACGGACCCAAATACCTACAGACAGCCTCACATCCCGGACATGGAAGATGCGGCAGGCCCTTGGGGCCGTGTCGTTGGCCTTGCTGATTGCGACGTCGGCCACCGCTCAAGTCAGATGGCGGTCAGGCCACTCCCCCCGATCCGGGGCTTCGCGTCAACAAGTCGGTGCCACGATCGCCAACTCGCAGCTGCGCGGCGGCGGGCGCCATCTGGTCGTCCAATTCGACCGCCCCGTCTCGCTCGAGACTCGCGCCACCTTGAATCAAAACGGCCTGGAGCTGCTTGGCTATCTGGGCGACAACGCCTTCTTCGCAGCCGTATCACCCGATGGCGCCAACCCGGCTGCCCTGGCCGCTGTGGACGCGCTCGTCGATGCCGTGCCCATTCAAGTGCCAAACAAGCTCCACGCCACGCTGGCCCGAGGCCAATTGCCCGATTGGGCCGTCGTCCCGCTACCCGTCGAAAGAATGGACGATCCTGCCGCTGCAAACCAGGTTTGGATCGCCGCCTACATCCTGTTTCATGCCGACGTGGCCACGAACCAAGCCCTGGCCGCCGTCGGCGCCTACCGGGCCGTCGTCCGCACCCGGCTGCGCAGCGTCAACGGCATGGTCCTCGAACTCCCCTTCGATGCCGTCAACGCCTTGGCCTCCGAAGATGCCGTGCAATACCTCGAAC
>JBHHVM010000534.1:0-2567 GCA_046754265.1 Phycisphaerae bacterium | reverse complement strand
CAGTGTCGCTAGCAGGGTTCCCAACTGAAAATGCAGTTCAGCCGATTCCCCGTGCTGGGTAATCGCTTGCCGCAACGTGGCCAAGGCTGGTTCCGGTTGCTCAGCCTTCCATTGAGAAAGGGCCAATCGAATCCAGTGCGATATTCGGTTGTCGTCCTGCTGGGCGAGCTTCTCGAATTGCGCGGCGGATTGGCCGAACTCGCCCCGGCCCACGGCGCAGGCTGCCATCAGCGCCGGCAGGGTTTGGCCGTCGGGGTTGTCCTGCTCAGCCTGGGCGAACGCCCGGGCGGCCAGGTCAAACTGGCCCGCGTTCAGCAGACAGATGCCCCGCCGCTGATGGTCCTGGCTGCGGAAGTAGGCTTGTAGCCGCTCCCGCGCCGCCTGGGAATCACTGTCGCGGGCCGAGCCTTCAGCCAACGCGCCGCCCGTCCCTCGCGCTCGATCACTGGGGAATAACATAATGCCTCCTGGGCATGGGGACCGGGCTGGCCCCTCCAACTGCATATCTATCGGCTTGGTTGGCCCATGGTGTTACCAATCCCAAGGCGCACGTCGGGTTCCCCGGGCATCGCGCACGGGAGGCCGATAAGGTGCGGCACACGTGTAACCTATTTATTGGACGGAGATTGCGCCAGTTGCGGTCTTGAGAGGATGGACCCGGATTAGCGGATGCAGACGCCGTCGGCATCGGCGGTGACCAGTGCGGCGGCCCCCAGCACCTCGATCAGCCCGACCAAATCGATTTGATCGAATCCATTCACGTCGAAACTGTCCAGGTCCAGCACCCCCCAGCACGACCCGTCTGATTCGAACAGCGGGACCACCACCTCCGATCGGTCCCGGGGGTCGCAGGCCACGTACGCCTCGCCCAACGCGTTGACATCGCGGACCAGCAGGCAGCGCCGCTGGGTGAAGGCTTGGCCGCACACCCCATGCAGCCCAATGGGCGAACAAGCGGGCTTGTCCCGCCGGGGCCCGAGCAAAAGTTGGTCGGCTGCGGGGTCTTTGAGGTAAAAACCCAGCCACGAGACGCCCTGGTCCGCCAAGCCGGTCCACAGTGCGTCGACCACCTTCTGCATGGCGGTGTTGCGATCCTGGTGCGGGCCGAGCCGGGCGGCGATGACGGCGTAATCGCGCATCGGTTATTCCTTCGAGGCCTGTGCGATCAGCTTTCGCAACGTCTGGCGATGCTCGGTAAGCCAACCCAACATGGCCTGCTGCTTCAACATCAATTGCAGCGGCCTGGCGGGCGTGCCCCATTGAGTCGAGCCGGCGGCGATGTCGCCGATGACGCCGGTTTGGGCTCCCAATCGGGCGCCTGGCCCGATTGTGCGCTGATCGGCAATTCCCACTTGCCCGCCGCAGACCGCCCCCTCTTGAAGGGTGACACTTCCAGACAGCCCGGTCTGGGCGGCCAGGATTGCTCTTGGACCGACTCGGCAGTTGTGGCCCACCTGGACCAGGTTGTCGATCTTGGTTCCCCGGGCGATCAGCGTGGTACCGAACTTCGCGCGGTCCACGCATGAATTGGCGCCGATTTCCACGTCGTCTTCGATGATCACGTTGCCGATATGGGGCCACTTGCGCAGCTTGCCTTGGTGCTCAAAAAAGCCGAACCCGTCGTGACCGATGATCGCGCCGCTGCGAATCACGACGTTGGCACCGATGCCCGTTCTCGAATGGATCACCGCGTTCGAGTGAACGATCGTGTCATCGCCGATGGTCACATCCTGGCCCAGGGCCACTCCCGCCGCCAGAACAGTGCGGGCCCCGACCCGGCTACCCGATCCGATGCAAACGTGCGGACCGACGGTGGCCGACGGATCGACCGATGCCGTCTCGTCGATGATCGCCGACGCATGCACTCCGGCAGGCGGTGGCGGCGGCGCCGGATGAAACAACTCCATCAGGTCGGCGGCATAGGCCTGGGGTGATTCGGACCGAATCAGCGGTTTGGTTGAACCGCGGACCTGGGTGGGCACGATGACGCAACCACAGGGTCCGCTTTCAGCCTGGGTCAAGGTGCGATCGTCCAGGGCGAAGGTGGCCTGGTTGGGGCCGGCCGATTCCACGCCCAGTAGTCCGCAGATTTCGACCGAATCATCGCCCTCCAACTGTCCGCCGAATCGTTCCACGATCTGCGTGATGCGCATGGCTTGGCTCCCATCGAAAGACCGGTCAAACGCCGCCTGGACCGCATTGTGGCTTCCTCGCCGGCCCTTCATGTTACCGAAGATCGACCGTTTTGCGAGTCAAACCCGCCGGTGAGGCCGGTCGTGATTCGCCGATTTATGGAACGATGAACGCGTCGGGAATGATCTGCCGGATCCTGCCGAGTTCGTGCTCGGCCTGCCGGTAGCGCTGAAACTGTCCCGCCCGAACGACGTATCGAATCTGGCCGTCGCGCCGCTCGCGCCAGGCCGTGGCATCCACGCCTTGATCGCGCAGCTCGCGGACGGCTTGCCGGGCGGCGGATCCGCCGCTGTACACGCCGCATTGCACGGCGTGATAGTCCCCGAACCATAGTATCTTGTGCCGGGCGTCCGCTACCGCGGGGCCCGTATCAA
>JBHHVM010000533.1:0-2572 GCA_046754265.1 Phycisphaerae bacterium | reverse complement strand
CGTACCGGAAACTTTTCAACTATCCGGCGGCTTATTATTGGCGGCACCTGTGCGGGGGTCGGTATCGTTATCTTTCCTGGTGTGGAACCTGTCGGTGGTCGCAAGAGCGGCGGCAACGTCGGGAGATGCTGGTAGCAGCACTACGCGCCGGGCCGGTGTTCGTCGTCGCGAATCTCGTCCTGGAATGGTCGAAGCACTGGGTAATCGGAAGCGTGGTCGTGCTGGTCTGCCTGATTGGGTTGCGGGCGATTCGGAATCGCGTTGCCCGGCGTCGGAGTATGCGAGGCGAGGTGATGGGGCCCGAGCCCCGGTAGGTTTTGGCCAATCGACCGGTCTTTGCCAACCCAGCCTTGAAGGCAGGTGAATCACCTTCCCTACGCTGCTGTTCCCCAGTCTTGGTTGGCGAGGCTGGGGGATCCGCCACGGCCTGGCTTTGCCAGACCGTGCCACCCTTGGCGAAGGTGTTGCCTATCACGTGCCTACGAATCATCGAGGCGCTTGGCGATTTGGTCGCGCCAGGAGTCGGACAGTTCGGGTAGGTCGCGGAGGCGTTTGGCTTTGTCGGGACCGCCGTGGACGTCGCGGTTGGCCTGGTGATCGCCGAGCAGTCCGGTGGGGGTTAGTTCGAGCGGGCCCTGGATGGGGGTCTTGAAGATGGCGGTGCTATAGCGCCGGCCTGCGGACACGACGATTCGCGGGCGGCCTTTGTTGACGGAGATGAGCTTCATGGGGGGAGGGTAACGTCGGGACGAGGGAAAGCCAACTGCTTGCGGGAAGTTCGAGACGGGATTCTCGCAGCGGCACGGAAGTTAGAAGCTAGAAGCTAGAAGCTAGAAGTGAGAAGTGAGAAGTTGGAAGCTGTTGAAGACAGGTGAATCACCTGCCCTACTGTTCTGCGAGGTGCGAGAAGGGATTCTCGCGCCAGCACTTTGGTCCGCACAGCGGACCCTACTTCTGGCGCCGGCGCTTTGGTTGGATGGGCGTCCGCGCGAACTGAAGTTCGCGCATCGTTATGGCGCGGGGCGCTATCTCTCGCCGAGGTTCAAGTCGGAGTCGTCTTGGACTACCGATTGGATGGCGCTTTTCAGGAAGGTCATCTTGGTGTTGGTGGTTTCGTCGACCTTGACCACGATCTCTTTGTCTTTGATGGCGACGACGGTGCCGATGACGCCGCCGATGGTCATGACCTTGTCGTTCTTGGCAAGGTTGTCGAACATCTCGGCCCGTTTTTTCTTGCTTTTGGGATTGCCCCGGAAGAGGACGAAGTAGAACACGCCGATCATCAGGATCAGGCCTATCCAGGTGGCGCTGGAGGGTGGACCCTGTTGTTTTGTGTTTTGGGCGAGGATTTGGATTAGGGCGATCATGATCATATCTTCCTTGACAGGTTGGGCCTGGTTGGTGGACTCGAATCGGGTCCATCAGCATTGAGGCCTAGACATCCCCGGAGGCGACCACCGGGAACTCGGCTGAGATTGTGTCCAGTTTGCCCGCAGGAATCAATTCCCTCATGCGGGCCATGAGTTTTTGATAGAGGTGCAGGTTGTGAATTGATGTGAGGGTGGGCCCCAACATCTCGTCGGCCATGAACATGTGGCGCAGGTAGGCCCGGCTGAAATGGCGGCAGGTGTAGCACTCACAGCCCTCCTCGATGGGTTTTTGGTCGCGGGTGTGGACGGCATTTCGCATCTTGAGCCGCCCGGTGCGGGTCAGGGCCCAGGCATTTCGGCCGTTGCGGGTGGGGATCACGCAGTCGAACATATCGATGCCCCTTTTGACCGCTTCGTAAAGGTCCCGAGGCTTGCCCACGCCCATCAGGTAGCGAGGCCTATCGGCGGGCAGGTGCGGGGTGATCCGTTCCAGCATGTCGATCATCTCGGCGTGCGACTCGCCCACCGATAGCCCGCCGATGGCGTAGCCGTCGAAACCGATTTCGATGAGCCTCTCGGCACAGCGTTGCCGCAGGTCTGTGAACACGCCGCCCTGCACGATGCCGAAGAGGGCTTGGTCGTCTGAACGGTGAACCTCGCGGCAGCGGCGGGCCCAGCGGACGGTGCGATCGACGGCTTCTTCAACCTGTTGGCGCGGACAGGGAATGGGCGGGCACTGGTCGAAGGCCATGATGACGTCGGCGCCCAACTGCCGTTGAATGTCCATGGCGATGTCGGGGTCCAGGTGGATTTTCGCACCGTCGATGTGCGACCGGAAGGTGACGCCGTCGTCGGTGATTTCATTCAACTCGGCCAGCGAAAAGACCTGGTAGCCTCCGCTGTCGGTCAGGATGGGGCCTTTCCAGCCCATGAAGCGATGCAGGCCACCTTGATCGGCGACGACATCGGCCCCGGGTCGCAGGCGGAGGTGATAGGTGTTGGCCAAGATCATTCGGGTGCCGGTTTCGGCGAGCTGGGCTGGGGTGACCCCTTTGACCGAAGCGGCGGTGCCGATGGGCATGAACACCGGGGTTCGGACCTGGCCATGCGGCGTGGTCAGGCAGCCCAGGCGGGGGCCGGTGGCAGGGTCTTGGGCGTCGACGGTGAAAGGAAACATGGCGGCAATGTAGGGGAATCTGCGT
>JBHHVM010000532.1:0-2575 GCA_046754265.1 Phycisphaerae bacterium | reverse complement strand
CCATATCTTGCTCCGACAACAGTGTCTTTTTATAGAGTGCAATGCAAGGAAGTCCCTCACGTTGCCACTAACCTAACTGGTTACTATTCTAGTGTTCCGTCATTCAAATAGGTTGATTTAAGGCGGTCAGGTCAGGAGCTTCCCGCCGCCTGCCGGGCGCGTTGGATTTTGCGCAGGATCTCTGCGCCCTCGGCTTTCCATCGATAAGGCTTGGGGGCCAGGTCGCGCGCCGCCAGATATTGTTCAATGGCTTTGACCAATTGCGGCACGCGGGTGAAACTTCCGTCTCGAACACAGTCCTGGGTCAGTTCGGCAAAGAATCGCTCGACCAGGTTCATCCACGAACTGCTGGTGGGAGTGAAGTGAACGTGAACACGCGGGTGCTTCTTCAACCACGCAGTAACCTTCGGGTGTTTGTGGGTGCTGTAGTTGTCCACGATGAGGTGCAAATCCAGTTCCTCGGGTGTCTGGCGATCGATCTGCTTGAGAAATCGTAGCCACTCCACATGCGTGTGCCGCCTCTCGGTGCGGGAGATGATCTTGCCGTCCAAATAGTTCAACGCGGCAAACAAGGTAATGGTCCCATGCCGAATGTAATCATGGGTCCGGGTGCGGAGGCGACCGGGACCCAGGGGCAAGGCCGGTTGGGTGCGCTCCAATGCCTGACACTGACTCTTTTCATCACAGCACAGCACCAGCGCCTTGTCCGGTGGATTCAGATACAGACCGATGACGTCCCAGAACTTCTCCTCAAAGAAGGGATCGTGAGAGAGTTTGAAGGTACGTGAGAGATGGGGCTTGAGGTCGTTGCGGCGCCAGATCTGGTGCACGCTGTGCCGAGAGATGCCGACCGCCTGCGCCATGCTCCGCACACTCCAGCGGGTCCGGCCCTTGGGCGGTTGCGTCACCCGGGTGACCACGGCCTGCACTTTGCTGATCGGTAAGGAGGGCTTGCGACCGCGTCCGGCCCCATCCCCTAACCCTGCCAACCCTTGGTCCACGAAGCGTCGCGTCCACTTGGACACGGTAACCTGGCTGACTCCCAAGTGCTCGGCCACGTCCTTTTGCCGGTTTCCCTCGGCGCGCAGCAGGACGATCTGGGCGCGCAGGCTGTCTCGCTTCGAGGTGGTTGGGGCTCGCACGCGCCGTTGGAGTTCGGCCCGTGCCGCCTCTTCCAGTTTAATCTGTAAAATAGGTCGGCCCATGGACAGAGCATTGGGGTGGCCCCGGTTGAGTGGACACCCGGGGCGGGTTGGGGTTGAGGTTAGTTCATGCGGTTTTCGAAGTCCACAGGGGTTTGATAGCCGAGGGCGCTGTGGAGCCGCTCTCGGTTATAATACGTTTCCACATAGGCGAACAAGTCGGCCTGGGCCTCGGCCCGGGTGGCGTAGCCGCCGCTGGCCTGGGCCGGGCCGACGCATTCGCGTTTGTAGGTGGCAAAGAAACTTTCCATCACCGCGTTGTCATACGGATTGGCGCGGCTGCTCATGCTGGGGACCAAGCCGGCCGCGGCAAGCAACCCACGGTGTTCAGCGCTGGCGTATTGCACGCCGCGGTCGGTGTGAACCAACCCGCCCCGGGGTGGGCGACGTTGGTCCAGCGCCCGGTGCAAGGCGGCCAGGGTGAGCCGGGCCGCCAGGGTGGGTCCCGCCGCCCAGCCGACAACCCGCCGGCTCCACAAATCCAGGATTACCGCCACATACAACCAGCCTTCGGCGGTGGGCACGTAGGTCAGGTCGGCCACCCAGATCTGGTTCGGCCCGGTGGGCGCGGGCACCTGAGCCAGTCGGTTGGGCGCGATGGGATGGGCGTGGGCCGAGTCGGTGGTGCGCGGCACAAAGCGCCGGGGCTGAGTCCCAGAAAGCCCTTGCTGGCGCATCAACCGGCGCACCCGTTTGCGGCTGTGGCGGCGGCCCTGGCGCCGCAACTCATGCTGGATGCGCCGGGCGCCGTAACGGCCCCGGTGCCGGGTGTGAACCTGCTCGATCTCCGTGCTCAAGACCGCGTCGACCTGGGCGCGCGCACTCGGTTCGGCCCGGCGCCAGGCGTGGTAGCCGGAGCGGCTCACCGCGAAGGCGGCACACAGTTGGGCCAGAGGGTGTTGGGTTTTCATCGTTTCAATGGCCTGGTAGCGGGCTTCGGGGCTTCGGAGAGGATGCCCAAGGTTTTTTTTAGAATGTCACGCTGCTCGCGCACGCGGGCCAGCTCGGCCTTGAGGGCACGGTTCTCGGCTTCCAGGCTGGCGCGCTGGGGCAGGGCGTCACCGGTGTAACGGCGTTTCCACTCCTTGAGGGTGGGATAACTGATGCCCAACTCGCGGGCGATGCGGGTGCCGGGCAGGCCCGAGCGCAACCAGTGCTCGACGGCCTGGCGGCGGAAGGTCTCGTCGTAACGCGGGGGCGTAGTGCGGGAGCGGGAGGGTGTCGCTTCCGGGGCCGGGGTCCGGGTCGCGGGCAGGGTCTGAGTTGTCTTTTTCATCGTTCAGCCATTCTGTCGATCCGCCTCCCGGGTGTCCACCCAACCGGGACCACCCCACATAGATCCGATGGCAAATAATTCGATCAGCACCTCATTC
>JBHHVM010000531.1:0-2587 GCA_046754265.1 Phycisphaerae bacterium | reverse complement strand
TGATTCAGGGCATGGGATGCCCCACCACTACCGGAGGCGGAGGTGGCGGCGGCGGTGGGGACACCGGCGGTGACGGCGGGGGTGGAGACGGTGGTGGTGGAGGTGGCGACGGCGGCGGTGGCGGTGGAGGCGGCGGCATGGTCGTCGGCTCGGGGAAACCTTCGGACGACCTCTGGACGACGCCTGAGGGCAGTTCTACCAGCTATTCGTTCCTGGACACGCCGATACCGGCCGGCTTTTTTGGAGAAGGATCGGAGGCGTTTACCGGCACGGTCATGCTGAAAGGCGCCCCGTTGGCCCCAGCCCTGGGCCCGGCGGATACGATCATTCGACGGCTGGAGGATAAGTGTCCCGCCGAGGTGGGCGACTCGGTCACCGTGGAGGTGCAGATTGTCGCCCTGAGCCTGGTGAGCGTCGAGCCGATCATGGTGACGTTTGACAACGGGCAAGACCCCTTGGAGTTCGACGTCCAGGTCTGCCTGTCGGAGCTTCCCCAGGAGATGGGGTCGATGACCATCACGTTGGACGAGGCGGATTGCGGGACGTTCGACTCGGACATCCCGGTCACGCCGAAGTTCACCTTCATCAATCGCAATACCGGCGCGGGGCAATTCGTGGACTGCGGTGAGCGGGGCCAGCTTTGCGAGCAATTGGGCCTGATGGGCAACGGCAACGCCTGGACGCTGATCGACGGGCCCGGCGGGTACGACCCGGACATGAACGGCGTGGTCCGGGTGACGGCCGGTGTCATGCTCGACGCCGACTGCAACGGCCAGGCCGACACCGAAACGACCGAACCCTCGGAGTGTTTTCAGGGTGGAGTGGACTGCAAGAGCGGTGGCTTTGAATGTTCGTTCAACGAAGAGGCTGAGGGCCGATTGGATAGCGGCGCCGGCGGCCAGCATACTTCGTTCCTAAACAGCGAAGACGACCGCGACGGCGACGGCTGGCCCAACGACTGCGACAACTGCCCGGACACCGCCAGCCCCGACCAGACCGATTCCGACGACGACGGGCTGGGCGATCCGTGCGACAACTGCATCGATGACCCCAACCCCGGCCAGGAAGATGCCGACACCGACGGCGTGGGTGACGTGTGCGACAACTGCGTGGATGATCCCAATCCGGGCCAGGAAGACTCTGACACCGATGGGATTGGCGATGCCTGCGACAACTGCCCCGACGTGCCGAACCCCGACCAAGCCGATGCCGACAGCAACGGGGTCGGCGACGTGTGCGACGGTCCGTTAGGCGTTTGGCAGGGCACGTTGGGCCAATACCTACTGCAAGGCGAGTGTACGTCCGTTGATGAAACCGTCGAGTTGGGCGCCGATGACAACGGCCTTTTCCTGACCGGCTTGCCCTCGAACAACGCCATTCCGCTGGATTGCGTGGATGAGATTGCCACCGGCAGCAACGTGACCATCCTTGGAGTGGGCCAGCACGACTTGGTTCTGACCATGCAGGGGGACGGCACTTTACACCTGATGGCGTCGCAGGTTGAGATCTTGAACTCTTGCGACTCGACCATGACACCGGTGGGGCCGTAGGCCCGCGCGGGCATAGACGCGTTGTCCGCAACTTTTCGACAGTGCCGGCTCTCCGCCAACGGCAGGGGCGCCGGCACTTTCTTTACCGCAGGCGGTGGGCCGGGCCTGTGGGGAGTATTGCGATGCATGCCATGAGCATCTATGGAGCTTTGTGGGCCCACAACGACTGGGGCCGAGACAAGGTCATGGCCCTGGCAGCGAACCTGGACGACGGGGCCTTGGACCGATCCTTTGCCATGGGGGCCGGGACGCTACGGCTGACCTTGCAGCACCTGTGGCGCGCAGAGCGCGCCTGGCTGGATTGCTGGCTGGGTGATGCGGACCCTCCGGCTCCCCCGGCCGAGCCCGCTTTGCCGGTTCCGGCGCTGTGGGACCGATTTCGTTTGACCGCGGCCGAACGGGACCGCTTCCTGCAAGGGACCAGCCCACAAGGGCTTGCCAGAAAGGTCCGCTACCGCGACAGCCGGGGGCGGGCCTTCGAGCATGCGCTGGGTGACATGATGTTGCACGTGTGCAACCACGGACAGCATCATCGGGCCCAAGCGTTGAACATGCTCCGGCACCTGGGCATCGAAAAGATTCCGGGGTTGGATTATCTGTTCATGAGGGTCGAGCAACCAGAATCGACTCCGGATTCTGACCCGGCGGTCATCGAGCGATACTTCGAGTACGACGATTGGGCGATGCAGCGGGTGCTGGCCGTGGCCGAAGCGCTGGATAACGCTCAACTGGATCAGCCTTTTGAGATGGGCGTGGGGTCGTTGCGAACGACCTTGACGCACATCCACGATGCCCAGCGGTGGTGGCTGGAGAACTGGACGACCGGCACCTCCAACGCCTTTCGGGAATCGCCGGCCGACACGTCGATGGGCGAGTTGAGCGCCTTGTGGCGGAAAACCGTGGAGGAGCGGAATGCGTTTCTAAGCCGACAATCCGCGGAAGGTCTTTCGGTCAAGGTCACCGCCCAAGTCAGCCCGACGCAGCGAATGACCTTTGCGTTGGGTGACACTGTCATGTTTGTGCCTGGCCACGGCACC
>JBHHVM010000530.1:0-2594 GCA_046754265.1 Phycisphaerae bacterium | reverse complement strand
TTCCCGCCATGCTGCGGGATGGGAATCCCGCAAACACGGGACGGAACGGGATCGCCGCAGCTTCTCAACCCTTCAGTCTTTGTCCGGAGGTGCTTGCTGGGCTGATTTGCCCTGGGTGGTTGCGGCAGCGGCGTCGCGGGCGGCGGCGGCGACCACGGCTGCGTCCGCCTCCACCGCGTGACCCCAACGCTCGAGGTAAGCCGATGCAATTTTGCGTTTCTCAGCCCAGGCTAGGTCGTCGTGTTGGAACAGCCAGTGGTTGAATAGGGCCGCATCACGAAGCCGGGCTACCTTGTCCACGGTTTGGGTCTCGACCAGCACCAAGATCGGGGCGAAGAAAAGCTGGGCCACCGGGCCGATGCCGTACTGTTTCAACGCGTCCTTCATCACGCGACGCACGCCTTCCCGAAGGCAGGCCCGCGTGGGCAGGATCAGCACCTCATCGACGTTTGCAGCCAGCGCTTCCGGCGCCCCGCAGATATCGCGTAAGCACAACGCGTCACAGGTCAGCGGCATCATCTTCAGCACCACGTCGAACTCGGTCCCGGTGGCCACCGCGCTCATTTGCAGGGCCAGGTGCGCTCCGTCCATCTTGGCGTCAACTTGCTCTCGGTCTGGTGGTGAATCAAAGTCTCGCCGCACCGTAAGCCGCAGCGCACTGCGGACCAGCCCGTCGAAGTCCTCACCGGGAAGCGGCTCGCCCGCATCGCGAACCAGGATCAACGGCGGCGGCGTTCGCCCTTCCACCTCCGCGACGTATTCCCGCGCCACGCGCTGGGCCAGCCGATCCAACTCGCCGGCCGACGCGTCGCGGGCGGCATAGATGTATGCGTGGGGCGTGGTCCAAAGCGTCCGCCCAGCCCATTGCTCCGGCCAGTCAACCGGCCCGTCGAGGCGCTTGGCCGGCGCGCAACCGATCAACAACGCCAGTGGCAACGTGAGGAACGCGATTCTCGGGACCATTCTCTTCTATCCACAACACCTAGTGTCCTGTCACAGGTGGTTCCAGGGGTGGCACGGTCTACCGACGCAGTCGGTAGGCCGTGGCGATCGCGAGGACCCACGGCCTGGCTGCGCCAGACCGTGCCACCGGATCCCTCGATCGACTTGTAACGGAGTTCTAGTCGTGATTTCACGTATCACCCTGTCCGACTGGGTTATGTCCCATGCTATCTGTAAATGAAGGCGCTCCGGGCATCCTATTCGGGTGTGAGCAAAGCCGAAAGAAGGAGACCCGGACGCCACGGCCCCAACCACACGGGTCTGTCACAGTTTAGGCGGCCCAAAGTAGGGCAGGGGGTTCTCCCGGCTATGCCGGGAGGTTCCCCTGCCACGCCGAGTCGGCAGGTCAACGTTCCGCATTCGCGGAACAACGACCTGCCCTACACTTTTTGTGACCGCCGATTCTGCCACGGCCCCAACCACACTCCCCGTCGCCTCTCATCGTTGACCCGGCTGGAATTACCTGTAGAATCCGCCGATTCCCCACGGCCTGGTGGTTTCGGGTCCGGGATGGTAGGGGGTGTACCCAAGTGGCCAAAGGGGACGGGCTGTAAACCCGTTGGCATCGCCTTCCCAGGTTCGAATCCTGGCGCCCCCAGTCGCCCGGTTTGTCGCAGTTGAGGTATGGCCGGCGGCAAATTGGGCCGATGATTGTTGAATATGAAGATTCGCCAGGCCCTAGAAACCGCGACGCCCAGCCTCTCGTTCGAGTTCTTCCCGCCAAAGGACGACATCGGCTTCTGGGACCTCTATCACACCATCGAGTCGCTCAAGCCGCTGGACCCCACCTTCGTGTCGGTCACCTACGGGGCGGCTGGCAGCACCCGCAGCAAGACGTTGGACTTGGTGGGGCGCATCAAGAACCAGCTCGGCGTCGAAAGCATGGCCCACCTGACCTGCGTGGGATCGACGGCCCAGGCGTTGGGCGACATCCTGGACCAGGTCAAAGCCAACAAGGTGGACAACGTCCTGGCCCTCCGCGGCGATGCACCGGCTGGGCAGGACCGGTTCCAGGCCACCCAAGGCGGCTTTGCCTACGCCAACGAGCTGGTGGCCTTCATCCGCGAACGCTACGGAGACGCCTTCTGCGTGGGCGCAGCCTGCTATCCCGAAGGCCATCCCGAATGTCCGGACAAAGCCAAGGACCTGGATAACCTCAAACGAAAAGTCGACGCGGGCGTCGATTTTTTGATCACCCAACTGTTCTTCAACAACGACGACTTCTTCGCCTTTCGTGACCGAGCAGCCGCAGCCGGTGTCGACGTCCCCATCATTGCCGGGATCATGCCGGTCCTCAGCGTCAAGCAGACCAAGCGCTTCACCGACATGTGCGGCGCCAGAATCCCCTCGGAGTTGCTGGACAAGATCGAGTCGGTCGAAGACGACGTCCAAGCCGTGCGTCACATCGGCATGTATCACGCCACCCGGCAGTGCCACGACCTGCTCGCCCAGCAGGTGGCGGGCATCCACTTCTATACCCTGAACCGCTCGACGGCCACGCGGGCCATCTACCAGGAAATCAAAGCATCCCGCAGGCAGGCCAAGGCGTGAATCCCGGGGTGTGTTGCCCTGCCATAACCTATTGCACGATA
>JBHHVM010000529.1:0-2600 GCA_046754265.1 Phycisphaerae bacterium | reverse complement strand
CTGGACCAGCGCGTCCACAACGTCCTGGAGGGGGCCGATCGGCGAGTCGATGAGCTACACGATCTGTGCCGACAGGTGGACACGGTCGCCCAGATGCTCAAGCTGGAAAAAGGCACCGCCCAGGAGACGTGCAAGAAGGTGGCCTCGCTGACCAACGTCCTTCAGCAAGCCCATCACCGGTCCGCAGCCAGCGTGGCTGACGCCGCCTCGACGACCGAATGTCTGGTCACCGCCGTGACCGAGGCCCAAAGCGCCACCAACCACATTCAACGTCAACTCAGTTCCGGCCTATCCGACGCCCAGGACAAGGTCGATCACCTCGCTGATGCCGTCGCCATGGCTGAGCGGGCCTGCGCCGCGGCCCAACAGAAAGTCTCAGCCACCCAATCCGCCTGTGCCCAGGCGGTCCCGTGGACGGAAGACTTGGAACAGAAGCGACACCAGGCCGACGCCACCATCGAGCGATTGACCCGAGCCCTTTCAGACGGCAAACCGGTGGTTGAAGACATCGCCCAAGCCCAACACGCGGCTGCGGCGCTTCGACACGAAACCTCGGCGGCTCAAGACGCTTGTCAACGAATCGCCGAAGTCAACGGCTCGCTGGACGCCAATCGGCACAATGCCGAAGCCACGGCGGCGCAGGTCGAGTCCGCCACGGACAACCTGCGTGCCATGTTGGCCGACGGTCAGACAGCCTTGGATGCCGTGCATCACCGCCTGCAATCGACCATCGGTTCCTGTCAGGAAGCGATGGCGGAGGTCGATGCCAAGATTGAAGCAGCCCAACGTCAAGGCCTGGACCTTCAGGAAGGCAAAGAAGCCGCCGAGCAGACGGCCAATCGGGTCAACGAAGCAGCCCGAACCCTGCGTGACGACGTCGCCCATGCCGACGAAGTGATCCAGACGGCCCACAGTGCATTCGACACTTTGACTCGAGCGATTGCCGACGGGCGTTGCGAGGCCCGGAGCATCGGCCTGACCGTCGAGTCGGTGGTGGCCCAGGCCGACCAGACCATCGCCTCAGCCGCCGCCCAGGCCGAGCAGGTGGTCGAACGGGTTCAGAGCCAGACCGCCAAGTTGGTGTCCAACGGAGAACTGGCCACCGATGCCGTCCGGCAGCGCATCGAAACGGTCATCTCACTGGCCGACCAGGAAAGTGACAAGATCGAGCGGGTGCGAGCCGCAGCCGCCCAGGCTGCGTCCGCGCTGGATGAACGGATCGCGTCAGCCGTGACCAGCTCCACCGACCTGACCGAGAAGATCGAGACCACACGCGAATTGACCCAGGCCGGTGAGCAAATCGGCCAACAGACCGCCGAGCGGATTGAAGCGGCGGGCTCGGTGATCGATCGCCTGCAAGACGCCTCGACCCAGGCCGATCAACTCGTCGAGTCATTGGCTGGGGCCACGCCCTCTGCCCAAGAAACGTTGGCTGGATTGACCGAGCGTCTGGAGCAGGCTACGTCGGTTCACGACCGTCTGAATCAAACCATCGCCGACGCGGGCCGGGCCCAGCAACAGTGCCACCACCAGGTGCTGACCGCGGGCAAGGCTGGCACAGCCCTGACCGATATGGCCAAACACGCGGCTGCCATCGCCCAACAGATCGAAAAGGCCCGCGACTTCGCCCAGAGCGGACTGGCCAAACTTAACGAACAGCGCGAAGCTGCCCGGGCGACCCTCGAACGTCAGCAGATCATGCGTGACAAGGGTTTGGCACTGTTGGACCAGTTGCAGGAGCTCACCGGCTCAGCCCAGGACGTGGTGGGGCGCTTGGCCCAGGGCAGCGCCCTGGCCGCCGAGACGGGCGATTCCCTTACCCAGAACATCGACCGCGCCGCCCAGAGCAAGTTCGAGCTGGACGGTCGCATTCAGGCGGCCGACAATCGCAAAGTGGCCCTGCAAGCGTCCGAGCAAACCCTGGCGGACTTCCTCGATCAAGCCGAAGGGCTCGACCAGCAGATTCAGCGGATCCAGACCCGGGCTGACGCCTTTGAGGTGCGGCTCAATCAGATGTTGGACCGCCCCACCCAAATCGCGACCGAAGCCAAGGCCCAGGCCGCCCAACTTCAAGGTGTCTGCCGGGCGGTTCGCAAGGTCTTCGCCGGATTGTCAGATGCCGCCCTGCAAGCCAAGCAGCGGACCGATCAGTTCCATCAAGCCTCCCGAACGGCCGACAGCCAGGCCCGTCGCCTGGCCGCCGAGACCAGCCAGGCCGCCGAAACCCTCAAGCGCTGGGTCGAAGAAGCGGTCATGGTCCAATCCCGCTTGGCTGCGTCCTTGGAGCAGTCGCCCAGCGTCGAACGGACCCACCCAGCCACACCGCTTCGCAGCCTTTCGCAGTTGGCCGACAAGGGCATGCAGCGAGGCCACGTCTTGCGACAAGCCAGCCAATCGACGACCCCGGCCGACCGGCAGCGGTTGCCCGTCAATCCCGAAGCCACCGACCTGACCGAGACAGCCGACGCCCTGCTCGCAAGCCGCACCGGCCAAACCGCACCCACTGCGCCCCTGACCACAGCCGATGCCCGATCCCGAACCGAAGAGGTAGCCCGGCTACTGGAAGACGCCCGCCGGGTTACCGAAACCGCTCAATAGAG
>JBHHVM010000528.1:0-2603 GCA_046754265.1 Phycisphaerae bacterium | reverse complement strand
GCGAGGTGCCCCGATTGACGAACTCCAGGTGACCATAGCGTGCTTGGAGCCGTTCGATCAGGTCGTGGGTCTCCGGGAAGAAAAAGTGGGTGTCCAGATAGATGACGGTGAATTGCTCGGCCCGGGCGGCGATCATGTCGATCAGGGCACAGCCTTCCATGCCGAAGGCGCTGGTCATGCACATCGGCCGGTCGGCGAACCGGCCCAGCATCCAGTCGATGAGCGCCTCCGGCTCGCTCTGCTCGGAGATCCGCGTGCCCGTGGTTTCGTCCGCTACGTGCAATTTCATGGCCGTTACCTTTGCCAATCGGTCATGTAAAGAAAAACGCCCCGGAAGGTCTTCCTCCGAGGCGTCCGAATCTTGTCCAGTTTGGGACGGGTGCGTGATTCAGGAAATCGCGTCAGGAAAACCCCTTGGCCGGTGGCGGCAACAGGTACACTCGCACCGGCCGCATCCCGCCCGACGGGTTCGGCCGACTGTTGCCGGGGTGTCTTTCTGACGCTTCATCATCGATTACACTATAGGGCTAAGCGTCGAAAAGTCAAATCCAACCGTCGATCTACGTCCGCAGGGGCCGATTTCGGCGCTAGAGGCTGGGGCGAGATTCCTATCTCGCCCCCGTCATGGCGGGATTCCCATCCTCCAGCCTGAGAGGTGCGAGAAAGGATTCTCGCACCAGGGATTGAATGGATTTCCGCGCGCCGCGCCCAATCAGCGCCCCGAGCGCAAGCGAGCGGGCAAACCACTTGACTCCGCCAGCGCATCGGGTGTATACGTTCGCCCGGTAGTCGATGGTGGTCCGCCGATGCGGACCCCAGGGAATACCGGTTAGAATCCGGAGCGGCCCCGCCGCTGTAACCGGGAACGAACGCCGCAATCAAACCATTGGCCAGCTCGCCTGGCCGAGAAGGTGCGGCCCGTAGGTGCGAGGGTGCCAAAAGCCCCCGCGAGCCCGGAAGCCAGAAGACCTGCCATCGATTGAAGTCTCTACCCCACGCTCTCGCGGGAGGAGTGGCCGGGTTGTTCCCATCGAACCAGGGCGTCGAGTTTTTCAACGGACGGCTTGACCTGCGCGTCGAGGGGACCTCCACCCACTAATAGCCTCTCCATGCGCCGCGAGTTGCCCGGGTAGGGGAACCAGGCCGATCGACCCAGCCGAGGGCGTTGGGCGACGGCGCTACGCGATGAAGGAGGCAGAACCATGTTGACCGTATGGAAGGCACCTGGGGTTGGAGTCGTTTTGCTCGCGGCGTGGATGGTGGCGTTACCGGCCCGGGCGGGCCGGTTTGAGACCTACAGCCCGCAAGGGTCGTTCGATCTGCCCGGTGGTGCCAGCGTTTTCAATGTGTTGACCGATGGCCGAGTTATCGCGCTCAGTGGCGCGGACATTTACGTGGAGAGCGCCCCGGGGTCCCGCAGCTTCAATGTGCAAGGGGCGCTGGCCGGCATGGACGTGCCCGGTTTCGGATCGTCCTTTCTTAGTGTGTCACCCGATGGCAGCAAGTTCGCCGTGGGTAACGGCGGGGGGGCAACGTTTGGCAATTTTCAAGTCGGTGTCTTCGATACGGCCACGTTAACGGGCGACTGGTTCTCGGCCAGCCACTTCGATGCCGCCTGGCTCGACGGTTCGAGATTGGCCGTGACGGCAGGTAGCTTCGGCAGTCCCGCCCGGGTCACCCTTTTGGACACGACCAGCGCCGACCCAGCCAACCCCATCAATCCCTCCATCATCGACAACATCGGCGGGTCCAGCGCCGGCATCACCTTCGATGCGGCAGGCAATCTTTATACGGGCAACGGCTTCGATCTGGACGGCGCCGTCGGCAGCAACACGGGCGACCTCAAGATCTTCGACGCCGCGACCCTGGCATCGGCCATCGGAGGGGGGGGCGTGTTGGATTTCGAGACCCAGGGCGCCTTCTTGGGCCGATTGCTGTCCGCGTCGTCGCTGGGGTTCGACGACGAAGGCAACCTGTTCGTCGGCGGTGGGGATCTGTTCGGTAGCGGAGACGGCGATTACGCAGGCTTGGTGCGCAGCGGCGCCGTTGCGGGAGTCTTGAGCGGTGGGGGACCGGTCGACGTTCTGGACCCGAACCAGGTACGCCGCTTCGATCCGGATGGTGTCAGCGCCCAGAACTTCTATGACCTGGCGTTTAACCCAACCCTGGGCGAGCTGTACGTCAGGCAGGGTCAAACCGTGTACGTCCTGCCCGAGCCGTCGATGGTCGTGTTGCTGTGCGCGGGCGGGCTGATCCTGCGCCGACCGCGCCGTAGCTGACACCAGGAGGCAAGTCCCATGCAAGCGGAACGGATGACCCTGCTGGCTGTCTTGGCCGGCGCGATGCTCGGTGCCGTCACGGTGTCAGCCCAAGACCCGTTTGCCGTCGCGGTTGTCGAATTCGCCCCAGCCCCGGGTCAGTTCGTGCAGAACGCCCAGTTCGACGACCCGACCCGTGCCCTGGGGCCGCCGGTGGGCGGAGGGGAGGCGGCCGCCGACAACACGTCGGTGGTCAGTCTGGGTGGATTCGGCGGTTACATCGTGTTGGGATTCGACCATACCGTTACCGATGACGCCGCCAACCCCTGGGGCGTGGACGCAATC
>JBHHVM010000527.1:0-2606 GCA_046754265.1 Phycisphaerae bacterium | reverse complement strand
GAGGACAACGATGTCCAGCTCATTGTGGCCGTGGAGGTTCAGCCGAACAGCGCCAATGATGCCGCCATGCTGGCAGGTTCGGTAGACGAGCTTGCCCGGCGGACCGAGGTCCGCCAGATGTTCACCGACGGGGGGTACAACAGCCGAGAGGTGGACACCGCCCTGAGACAGCACGGCATCGACCAGTACCAGACCGCGATCCGCGGGCGGTCTCTCGACAGCGGCCCACTTGGTCGAGAGGACTTTGACTGGGACACGGACGGTGAAGGCGTACCGACAGCGGTCACCTGTCCGGCAGGCCATATGGCGGCAATCCAGATGTCGAAGAAGGCGAACCGGTTCGTTGCATCATTCGACGAGACACAGTGTAGCAGCTGTTCAGTGGCAGCCGAGTGTCCAGCGAAACGGCTGAAGCGCAAACCTATTAGGGTGCTCCGCATAACACAGCAGCAAGTCGACGCAGCTCGCCGGGTGCACCGAAGCCAGGAGCTGCAACGGTCACGGAAGAACCCACGGACAGCAGTCGAGGCCGCCGTATGGTCCATCGTTTCCTGCTTTCCACACGACAAGGTCCCGGTCCGCGGGCATCCGCGCGTAGCAACGTACGTCATTGCCACTGCGGTCATGGCTAACGTCCGGCGCCTTCTCCGAGCACGTGGCCTACGCGAGGGGGACGGCTCAACGACTCGCTCTCAGCTCGCGGACCTGTGTCCACTGCCTCTACTACAGGCAATTCGCCATATTCGGCGATATCTGGTGCGCCTAAGCGAAGTCGCCTTCCATCACGGAATACCGCCTGGACGAAGTCCTCGGCCGCTACCATGTTAGGCGCGTTGATGTTGTTGCAGGGGAGTCAGAAATGCCCCGGCCGAGATGCCGACGAAGTAAATGTACGCCGCGACCCACAGGCCCCAGGGGACGTAGGAGCCGTAGTCCGCGAAGGCGTGACCGGCCGTGAGCCGCTGGTAGAGGCCGACGGAGCCGACGATGAATCCGACCACCGCCACGAGCCATGCGAGGCGCTCGGCAATCCTGTTCATTCACCTACCTCCCTTCCGAAGGAGCCCTGGAGCTACACGAGGTAATGCACGTTGGGGTCGGTACCCATCTCCACCTTGAGCTGGATGGCGTTCGGCCGGGCGATCAGCTCGCTGACAAGGTTGGTGGGGTCGTTGGCGTCGCCGAAATAGTTGGCGACCCCCATGCAGGTTGTAACGCACGCCGGCAGCTGCCCCTTTTCGAGACGGTGTATGCAGAAATGGCACTTCCGGGCGTTACCGATGGGCGACTCGTTGCCGTCCGGCTGCCGCGCCCGGACGTCGCCGTATTCGAAGTTGGCTAGCAGCTCGTAGGCCATTTGCTGGGGCGTGCCGTTGGTGTAGGTGTGCCCCGCGTCAAAGGTCCGAGCCGAGTACGGGCAGGCGGTCAGGCAATAGCGGCAGCCAATGCACTCATCGTAGTCGATGGTGATGATGCCGTCGTCGCGCTTCCACGTGGCGCCCACGGGGCACACGGGCACGCAGGGGGGGTTCGAGCATTGCATGCACGGCCGGGGAATGAAGCGCCGCGTGACGTTGGGATAGCTGCCGACCTCTTCCTCCAGGACGGGCCGGTACACGACTCCCGGGGGCAGCTTGTTCTCCGCCACGCAGCTCACCGTGCAAGCGTGGCAGCCCACACACTTCCGCAAGTCGATCACCATGGCCCAGCGCCGATCCACCGGCTGCTTCTCCAGGGCCCGTTGGATCTCCCCTTGCATCCGTTGCACCACGTTGGTTTGCTCAAGCAGGTTGGACACCCTCGTCGCCTCCCAGCCAGCCGCCGCAGCAGCCGGCGCGGTCGTGTTCTGCGCCCAGTCGGTCCGCGGCCGGGCTCCTGGTCCATCGCCCATCCGCGTGGCAATAGCCTGCCCTTCCCGGGCCGCCGCCGGTAGAGGGCAAATCCCCAGGGCCTGTCGGGCTTTCGCCTCTTCTGGTCCGCCGGCCACGTCGGGGAAAGCCCGACGGTGGGGGTACACCAGAACGGCCGCGGGGGGCCTCCGTTTCCGGAGACCCCCCGCTCCACCCACGGGATGGGTTAGATGGTGAGCATCACGTCACCCGCTCACGCCCTATGGGCACCCGCACTGCCACTGAACCGGGTTGAACACCGGATGGTAGTTCTTGCCGAAATCCTGCAGGCTCAACCGGTCGCGGTAGTGGTTGTAGGGGCTGATTGGCAGGCCCGGGTTGCACAGCAGGAAGTTGGATGGGTCCGTGCCCTTCGACGCCAGGGCCTGGGCAATGACCGCGTTGGGCACCCGGTTCGTTATCTGGTCGCAGGGCTGGGGATTCGGGGCCGGGGGCTGCCAGGGCTGGCCCGTGGGGCCCGGGCCGGGGGTCGGCGGCACCCTGGTTGGGCCCGTGGTGGCCGTGGGCGGCACCGAGGGCCGATACGGCTCGTACGGGTCCAGGTTCTGGCACGCCGCCCCGGTGACGTCAGGGTAGATGGCCCACACGTCCTTGTACTCGTCGAGGCCGTTCCGGCCGCCGATGGCGAACATGCGCTTGTTGGCGAAATCGAAGACGGATGGGATTAGGCGCCGGCCATTGACTCCCTCGGCCGTC
>JBHHVM010000526.1:0-2619 GCA_046754265.1 Phycisphaerae bacterium | reverse complement strand
AGTACCTGCAGTACCGACAAACCCGCCTCGGCGGCTCTCGGGCCGGTCTTCCGGTAGACACACACGGGCCGACGCGCACGCTCTCGGCATCCGGCGCCCAGTTATTTGTCGGCAGGTTTGTGGTGCGTATCCGCCAATGGAGCCGCCTCAAGACCAAAGAGCAACGCTCACGCTGTACCGGCGCCGGGGGTCCGATAAGCTGAGCTTTGGGGAGTGCTCCAGGCGGGTGGGAAGATATCCCGATTTATCGGACGTCTCTACGAGGCAGAGGCTCGGCGGATAATTCGTGGTGGGAGGCGGGGTGTTGAATATCCGCATGCAGATTGCCCAATGCGCGGCGCAATTGATGAGCGCCAGTCGAGGATCCTCCAGGCTCGTCCGGCTAGTCATAGCAGCGACTTCGTCGATTCTGCTGATAGGGCTACTGGCCTGGGTCGTTCGGGCCGGTCCCAAATCGGTGTTCGACGAGCAAGGGCGGCTGGTGCAGCGCGGAACCGTGACGCAGGGTGTAAAACCCGGCAGCTATGAAGTGGTTTTTGACCGGCCCTATGCCGCACCGCCGGAGCTGACCTGGACCTACAAACCGCTGGGCTGTAAGTGGATCCAGAAGCGAGCCGACGGATTTCGCTTCAAGATCATTCTGCGCGGGGCCCATGACCTGGCGCCCCGGTGGATGGCTAAGGGTATCCCAGCCAAGCCGGGGGATTGATAAGGACAGATCGCCCGGCGCGATCGCGTTACGCGTTGACTGGCTGTCGGGCGCTTTCATAGAGCTCGGCATATTGCCCGACCAACACCTTCCAGTCACAGGTTTGAAGGCAGCGCTCGCGTAATTCTTGCCCGCTTTTGGCCAATTCGGCTTTGGAACATGCTAGCCGCCCGCGGAGTGCCTCTTTGATGTCGATGCGCTCGGGGCTGCACAGGGTCAGGGCCTCTGCCAGCTCGGGTGGGGCCGTCAACGAAGTGGCCAGGACCGGCACGCCCATGGCGGCTGCCTGCAGAATTGATGTGGGAGGGCGGTGCCGTTGTGCGGGGGCGATCAGCAATGAAGCCCGTCGCAGCCAGGACGTCTGCGTGGCGATGTCGGGCGCCGACGTGATCAGGACCCGATCGGACCCTCCCTTTCGTCGCACCCCGGCTTCGAGGACCTTGCCAAAACCCCCGCGATCGGGCCCAGCCAAGACGACGCCCCAGCCCTCGGTGGCCAATCCCAGTTCGGCAAAGGCCCGCAGCAAGGCGGCGCAACCTTCGCCCGGGTCCAGCGGAGCCAGCACCAAGGCAATGCGGCCAACCGGTGGAGACGGATAGTCACCCGGATTGACGGCGTCTGCTGGCGCCGTTGACGCCGCGTAACGATCCGTGTCTAGCCCCAGGGGTAGCCGTCGAACGGAGGCGGTGGGAAGAGCGCCCCTTAACGCATCGGCCTCGGCCTGGTTGATCGCGGTGACGGCAAGGGCCCGGGCCATCCATTTGTTGGACCCAAATCGGGCCCTTAGTTTTGCCAGCGGCGTCCTCGCCTGATCCGCCGGGTCTGTCCAACGACCCAGCGGGGAGATGACGCAGGGCAACCCATGGCGCCGAGCCCGACGCGACCACTGTTTGGCAGCCCCCATGTCGAGACCGTGGAGGTGCATGGCTTGAGCCCCCTCCAAGACCCGATCCACTTCAGGCGACGAAGCCCGAAGATGTTCGACGCCTTGGGCCATCGAGCCGCCTTGATCCAGCGTAATCAACACCGGGTCCATCCCGACGGCCGGACTGGCCTCGAGCAACCCGCCAAGGCTGATGCCCAGATCGCCGGCGCCGCAGGACAGATTCGGGGCGATGTGAATGATGGTGTTGGCCATGGCGGAAGACGGATTTTACAGGCAGCGTGGCACGTAGGCTAGCCTTCGCCGTCGAGCTTGTGGATTTTTCGAGCTCGTGCCGCCCGCACGTAATCAGCCACGCGCGGCGCCAGGGTTGGCCAAACAGATTTCCAAAGGGTGGGTCCAGCCACGGTCGTCCGGGCCAGGTGTTGTTTGAGCAAGCGGGCACAGTCGGTCCGGGTGATGGTCGGATACTCGGCCAGACTGGCGGCCAATCGCACGTGGGGTTGCCAGCGCCGGCCCGGTTTGCCGGCGGACAGGCCGTCGAGGTCCACCACCCAGAGCCGGGGTTCGTCACCCTGGCTGTCCCAGTCGGTAAACAGCAGGTTGGAGGCTTTCAGGTCGCGATGGGCAAGCCGGTGTTCTTCGAGCCGGACAAAGAGCTCGACGATTCGTTGAATCAAGACGTTCTTGATACGGCGCCAGGCGTGCGGGGGAGTCCTTGGCAGCAGGGCCAGGGCGATGTTGTCCAGGTCCACGGGGTCGGGAATGGCCTGGGTGACCAGCCAGGACTCGGCCCGTCGACCGCAACGATCGACAACGGCCAATGGGGCTGCGGTGGGAATGGAACAGGCCAACAACCGAAGGGCTTGCTCGAAACCGCGCTGGGCGCGCGACGGGCCCAGCCATCGACGCAGATGCTGCCGAAAACTGTCGGGGCGACTCTGCTTGGCGATCACCGCGCAGGCCAAGCCTGGGTCGGGCAGCGTGGCCTGACAGACCTGCGAGGTCTTGGAGTATTTCAGCACCG
>JBHHVM010000525.1:0-2634 GCA_046754265.1 Phycisphaerae bacterium | reverse complement strand
GCGCCCGGGAGGACTCGAACCTCCAACCTACAGATTCGAAGTCTGCCACTCTATCCAATTGAGCTACGAGCGCGGCCAACGACGGGCCTGATCCACCCAAACCCTCGAACCGGAGTCGATTATACGCAGTGCCGGCCCGGCTTGCCAACCGGTGAGGCCACGTCGGAAAATCGGCCCGTCAAGAGAAGCGGTCGAGCACGCCCATCCCCATCGACCGGCAATCCCGGGCGGAGGGGCAGGTGGAAACGGGAAGCTTTTGGGTTGAGATTCAGGGCGAACCGTGCTATACAGCCGCTCCGTGACAGCTCCAGCCAAACAAGTTGAAGACAAGACCGCTCCGCAAGCGCAGAAGAATGCGACCGGCAAGCCCGCCGCCGGGTCCGCGCCGGGCCAGCCCGGGCGACCCCCCTCACGACCCGCCCCGGGCCAAAAAGAGGTCCCCGCCTTCCAGTGGAAGCTGGTGGGCTATTCCCAAGGCATTCCTCTGACGCTCTTCAAATCCGTCGAAAAAGAGGACGCCGAAGCCCATCTGGAGCGCTACCGCAGGGAAGGATTCTACCAAGGGCTGGAACTCCACCCCATCGACAAGCGGATTCCGATACCCAAGGGCCTGGTCATCGCCCCGCACGACAAACCCAAGGCGACCCCCAAAAAGTCGGCCGCGAAGAAGGCCTCCAAATCCGCCACCGCCAAGAAGAAAAAGACCGCCAAGGCAGCTCCAAAAAAGGCAGCACCAAAGAAGGCGGCCAAGGCCAAGTCAGCCGCCAAGAAAAAGGCCAAACCCGCTCCCAAGACCAAATCGAGCAAGACGCCAAAGGCCACCAAATCGTCAAAGACCGCCAAACCCACCAAGTCCGCAAAGACTGCCAAAACGAAGAAGAAATCCGCCCCCAAACCTCCCGCCAAGAAAAAGGCAAAAAAAACAGTCAAAAAGAAATCCGCCAAGCACAAGTAGCCGCGGGTCCGCGACGTTTCGAGCGATCGACATCGCTGGTGCGAGAATCCTTTCTCGCACCTTGTGTTGTGCCGGTTGTGGGTTTGGAGGATGATGCTTTGGCACAGTGAGAAACGTCACCAATAGGTCTGAATCACCGGAGGAAGGCCTTACCTTGACCAGCGTTTGGCCGACAGCACAACCCGTGGACCGGGACCGTCCCATCTCGCCCGACGATCGTCAGCAATCGCCGGACGCCGGAGCGCAGGCATTGTGGAAACCTACCGGCCGAGCCGGTGTGTCTTTCCGTCCCATACACGCGGAGCGATCCCGCCCCTTGCGGCACGCCCTGTCCATCGACGTCGAGGACTGGCCACAGTCGGTCTTCGACCACGCCCTGCCCGTGACCGAGCGATTTCGAGTGGGCATGGATCGGGCCCTCGAACTGTTGGACCGCGCCGGCGTGCGGGCGACGCTCTTTGTGCTGGGGTTGCTGGCCCGCAAATACCCGGGTTGGCTGCGGCGCGTGCACGAAGCGGGCCATGAGGTCCAGATCCACGGTTTCGATCATACGGAGGTCCACCGACTAGGACGCGAAGCGTTTCGTCAGGATTTGCTGCGGGCCAAGGGTGCAGTCGAAGACGCCATCGGAGCAGCCGTGTGCGCCTATCGAGCCCCGAGATTCTCGATCACTGCCGGAAACCTCTGGGCCTTGGATGTACTTGCGGACGAAGGTTTTGAGTACGATTCCTCGATTTTCCCCATGGCCCTGCGTGGCTACGGGATTCCCGGTTGGCCCGCCCGGATACACCGGCTGAAAACGGCCACGGGCCGGGAATTGTTCGAGGTTCCCGTGGCCACGCTGTCTTGGCTGGGTCGGCGCTGGCCCATCGGTGGAGGCGGTTACTTCCGAATCCTGCCTGACCGTATCATTCGGTGGGGCTTGGCTCGGCTCGAACGGCTGGATATTCCCGCCGTGATTTACTGCCATCCCCACGAGTTCGACCCCCAGGCCTTCGACCAGCTCGACTTCACCGTCCCGATGCCGACGCGGCTGCACCAGGGCTTGGGCAGGAGCGGGTTTGAGCGCAAGATGTCAAACTTGCTGGACGAGTTTCGGTTCGGTCCGATTCGCAATCTGTTGCCGGCCAGGCCCGTCACAGCACCCATGGAGGCCCGCGATGGTGTGGGTCCCCAAACTCCCGGAGGATGTTATGGCCAAGAAGCCGGCTAAGTCGGCGGTTCCCAAACTCTATGCGGGGCGGATCGCCCGGGTGCGCGAAGCGATGGCCCGGCCGAAACTGCCGGCCTACCTGCTGACCAACCCCAAGGACTGTCATTACCTGACCGGGTTTACCGGCGAAGACTCCGCCGTGTTGATCACCCCCAAGCGCGTGTACCTGATCAGCGACAGCCGCTTCGATGAAACCATTGACAAAGAGTGTCACTGGACGGTCAAGGTGATGCGCCGCGGGCTGATCGAACCGGAGATCGGCAAGCTGTGCCGCAAGCTCAAGCTGTCGCGCGTGGGGGTGCAGGCCGACCGCATGACCCTGGCCTGCCACGCCGACCTGCGCAAGTCAGCCAAGCCCACGCGACTGGTCAAAGCGCCGCCCATCGTCAACGACCTGCGCTTGTTGAAGGACGCCGAGGAACTCAAGATTATCGGACAGGCCATCGTCATCGCCCAGGACGCATTC
>JBHHVM010000524.1:0-2648 GCA_046754265.1 Phycisphaerae bacterium | reverse complement strand
GACGCTGGAACGGGCGCGAACGATTGAAGTGCTCCGGCCGCTGGCAGCGACCGCCAAGCGAGCCGCGAACTTCAGTTCGCGCGGACTCCAGCCCAGCATGGGAATGTTACAAGACGATGGAAACGGCGCGGACCAGTGAAGCAATGCGGCTGCGGGTTGCCGCCGCCAAGCAGGCCGGGCTGTCGGTGGGGCTGGTCCCCACCATGGGGGCCTTGCACGCCGGCCACCGGTCGCTGGTGCGGCAAGCCAAGGCGGAGTGCGGCTTCGTGGTCGTGTCCATCTTCGTCAACCCCACGCAATTTGGCCTCGGCGAGGATTACCAGGATTATCCGCGATCCCCGGAGGCGGACTTGGCCGCCTGCCGGGAAGAGGGTGTGGACCTCGTTTTCAGTCCGGACGTTGACGAAGTCTATCCCGGCCAAGCAGTGACCACGGTTCGCGTGACAGGCTTGACCGAAGGGCTGTGCGGCCCCCATCGGCCCGGGCATTTCGATGGCGTGTGTACGGTGGTGGCCAAGCTTTTTCACATGGTATCTCCGGATGTCGCTTTTTTCGGAGAGAAGGACTATCAGCAGTTGCAGGTCATCAGGCGAATGGTGGCCGACCTGAACATGCCGGTTCAGATCGTGGGCTGCCCGACGGTGCGGGAACCGGACGGGTTGGCCCTGTCCAGCCGCAACGCCCTGCTGTCGGCCACACAGCGTCGGCAGGCAGCCCATTTGTACCAGGCCATGCGCCAAGCGGCGGATGCGGTGTCTGAGGGTGGCACCCAAGCGTCGCGGTTGATCCAACAGATGGAAGCAGCCATCCGGGAGGCCGGCCCGTGCGATATCGACTACGTTAAGATCGTACACCCCGACTCCCTGATGGAGATCGAGGAAGTGACTGGGCCGGCGAGAATTTGCCTGGCGGTGCGCATCGGGCGGGCCCGGTTGATCGACAACCTGGCGGTTGCCGGCCGTAGCAAGGCCCGATAGCATTGACGGCTTGGCGGCGCGGGTCAGAGCCAAGGCCGATTCGGAGAAGATGCATTCATGCGACCGGAACTGTGGAAAATCCCGTGGGTGGGCATCAGCCTCAAGAGCTACGGCGTGATGTTGATGCTGGGCTTTTTGTTCTGCATCTGGCTGGCCATGCGCCGGGCCATGCGCGTCAAAGCCGACCCAGACATCATCCTGAACATCGGGTTCGTGTCGCTCTTTTGCGGCGTGGGTGGGGCCCGCATCTTCTTCGTGGCCCACTATTGGAAAACCGACTTCGCCTGGCAGGAAAACCCCATCTGGTCGGCGATCAACATCTCGGCCGGCGGGCTGGAATACTACGGCGGACTGGTCACGGCCATTCTGGGCGGCATTATCTACCTGCGCTATTTCGGGCGCTACTACGCCGTGGGCGATGACCTCCATGCCAAGCCCAAGCGCCGGACTTCCGTGCGGTTGTATCTGGATATCCTGGCCCCGTCGGTGATGCTGGGGCTTGCTTTTGGGCGGGCGGGGTGTTTCTTGAACGGATGTTGCTGGGGCGGGGTCTGCGCCGAGCACCAGCAGGGCCGGTACGTCGCCTCGCTACCTTGGGCGCTGACCTTTCCTTTTGCCAGTGGAGCCCATCACCGCCAGTGGGAAAACCGCGTGGTCACGGTTCCAGCCGAGTTGATCTATCACAATCCGCGGCACGTCAATGCACCCTACCTGCTGTGGTGGGATTCGCTGGACGAGCCGGCCGAGAGCATCGACGGGCCCGTTCGACGGCTGCGAGAGTTGACTCAACAATACAGCCAAGCCAAGGCGGACGCCCCGGACAGCCAGCAGACTGCAGCCCTGAAACAGCAACTGGACCAAGCCCGAGAGGAAGTCCAAGCCCTGGCCATCAAACACCACACCATCTTTGCAGCCATGCAATTCGACTCGCGGAAAGACCCCAGCCGGAAAATGACTTTCAAAGAGATCAAAGAACTGGCCGCCGGCTTTCGTTCGGCGCCGGTCCACCCAGCCCAACTCTATGGGTTGATCAACGCCGTGTTGATCTCCATGATGTTGGCCACGCTGTTCCACCGGCGCAAGCGACATGGCATGGTTTTCGGAACCATGCTGCTGGTCTATCCCATCACCCGGACGGTATTGGAACTGATCCGCGTGGACAATCCACACGACATGGGCGGGCTGACCATTTCCCAGGCGGTCAGTGTGGGCATGTTCGCGGTCGGCTTGGTGTACATGATCCTGCTGTACACGCGCATGGACCTTCGCTCGAAGCGGACCCTGCCCTGCGCACCGCTGGGGGCCAGGCCCAAGGCGTCGAGCAACTCGGCATATATGCGGATACATTATCCAAAATGCCGCTCGCGCCCCCTCCGCTCCGCTGCGGGTACGCTCGCTCGAAATTCTGCTCCGCAGAACTTCGCATTTTGGATAATGTCCGCGCTTACCAGCGCTGTTCTCCTCGTGGCGGCTCGCTTCGCTCGCGCCACTTCGGATAACAGCTGCTTATGCGAAATCCCGATCGGAAAACTTCGTTTTCCTCTCGGGACTTCGCATCAAGCGCGGACATTGTCCGAAATAACCAAAAATCTCTCTATTGATTTTTTATTGAATTTTTGGCAATTTTATATAAAGGTCGCGATTAATTTGAACTAATCTATTAATTTTATC
>JBHHVM010000523.1:0-2654 GCA_046754265.1 Phycisphaerae bacterium | reverse complement strand
CTCCTATAGACCAGGGCCCGCCACCCCCGTCATCGGCCCAACCAGAGGCCTGCTTCAGAGGATAATCCGATGGGTCGGGCTTGGTGGCCGATAAGCGATCAAAACCCGCACCGCACGGCAGGTCGGGGGGCCCATAGCCACGCTCAGGGTGCCATGGCCACGCTTGCGTGGCCATGCCGTTTCCACCAAGCGGTCCAACAAAGCCACTACCGCACGGCTGACCGCGGATCATCGGGGAGGGAGTGGAGATCCAGTGCGAGGGGACATTCCTCATCCGAATGGTAGGCCACCGCGCTGGACCCGTGCCAATCGACCGGCGAATCGCAAAGGCCTCTCCTAACCGGATTGTGGTGTATGTAATCAATCGTCTCCCAGACATAGGCGGGTGACCATAGGTTGCGATCGTATCCGCCGCCGCGATCCCAGAACCGGAGCGAGACCTTGCCGTTGGGCTGTCGATCTGTCATTCGACCCGCAAAACCGGGTGCCTCACGCTGGACAAGAAGGGTCGCCTTTTTGGCCACGGGCTGTTTGAGCGTGGTCAGGATCTTGCTGATGTCGTACATCTTCTGAGTTGGGTAGATCAGTAGGTGGACATGTTCGGGCATGACAACGTAGGCCCATAGCTCCAGGTCGTGTTTTCGCCTGGTCGCATCGAGTGCTGCCACCATCCAACGTCGGGTGCGCTGACGCGCCAGTAGAGGCAACCCACGAAAACAGGAGAAGGTAAGCTCGTGAGCGCACCCCGGGTCTTCGCTGCTTCGTCTCAGCTTTCGAACTCGTCCATCTGCGAGTCGCATACATCCAGGGTACCACAAACACGCTCAAAAGGTTGGCACGGTCTGACGAAGTCAGGCCGTGGGGGTTGGGGGTTGGTCGCGCTATACCCACGGCCTCGCTACGCGAGACCGTGCCACCCCGGAGTGGGCGAGATCGTGGCGCCCCTGGGTGGGCGACATCGGGGCTACCTGCGTGGGGTGGATGGTGGCTAGGTTTGCGGTCTGGGCTTAAGCTGTTCTTGAGGGATTTCGGGGCGCGGGAGTCTGATGCGGTCATGAATGGCGACGCGTGGATACGGACCGTTCCTGAAGACCGGGCTGAGGGTCGGTTGGCTGAGCTTTATGCAGCCAATACCGATCCGGTTCACGGCGTGGTGGATAACATTCTGAAGGCTCATAGCCTGCACCCCGAATCTCTGGCCGACCATGTGGGCCTATACCGAACCATCATGCACGGGCCCGGCAAGCTGACCCGGCCTGAGCGGGAGATGATCGCGGTGGTGGTGTCGGGGATCAACGGGTGTCACTACTGACTGCGACATCATTTGGCCGGTCTGGCCAGGCTCGTTAAGCGCACGCACCCACCCGACTTTCCGAACCGGTTGGCCGATGATTACACGGCTGTGCAACTGATTCCGCGCGAGCGGGCCCTGCTGGACTACGCCGCCAAGTTGACCCGCACGCCGGGTCAGATGACCGAAGGTGACCTGCAACCACTGCGTGAGGCGGGGCTGTCCGACCGTGACATTCTGGACGCGGTTCTGGTGACGGCCTACTTCGCTTACGTCAACCGCATCGCCGACGCCCTGGGCGTTCGGCTGGACGGCTACGTCGATGAATGAGGCGTCGGCACGAGAAAAAAACAGGAAAAAAACGGTATACCACAGAGACACAGAGGCACAGAGAAAGGCAAAGGCACTGACCTTTTCGGTGATGTATTACGATCGGGTGCTGGTTCCTGTTTAGTCTTGTATTCGGTCTGTTTCTTGAGTTTGGCTGTTCTCTGTGCCTCTGTGTCTCTGTGGCAAAAAACAAATCAGGAGTGAACGCCAAGGAGCTCCGATGTGGCTGATTATCCTGAACTGATCACGCATTTACCTGAGATCGATCCCCCGGCGGAGGGGATTCGGGGTTGGTTGTCGCAGGCGGCTGACCATCAGATCGTTTTCTTTGAGTTGGCTGAGGGCATGAACATTCCGCCGCACCATCACGGCGCGCAGTGGGGCATTGTGGTGGAGGGCAAAATGGAATTGACGATCGACGGCCAAACGAACACGTATGGTCCCGGCGATTCGTACTGTATCCCGGCCGGCGCTGTCCACGGCGCCAAGTTTTTGACCAAGGTCCGGGCCATCGACGTCTTCGCCGATTCGGATCGATATCGAACGCGATAGCGCCGAAGTGGTGAGCGAGGTTGCGGGTTATGGCGAGCCCGGCAGCACATCAGCTTCACCGGCCGATGCTCCGATGGGCGTCTCATCGGCCTGTGCGGCTGCGGGGGCGTCTTTCGCCACTGCGGCGGGCGGTGTCGAGCCGGGCCGGCGAGAGCCGTGGCCAAGACACCCGTAAAGGTCAGTATAAACAGAATGACAAGCACCCAGAACAACGGCAGGCCGGCGATTCTGACGGTTCCGTTTTCCGCGGATCGACCGGGCTGACCCGGTACGGTGCGCACTGCGGCGCTAAGCTGTCGCAAGGCGACCGACTCCGCCGCGGGCCCTCGCGTGGCAGCGGGTGACCCTGCAGCCGGTATGGGGGCCAACATGGATTGATCGAACTCCGACCCGCCGTTCAGATCTACTTGGCAAGCTGAGCAAATCGTATCGGTTTCGAGGACTTTGGATTGGCACGCCCAGCAACATCCCAGGTATTTGC
>JBHHVM010000522.1:0-2659 GCA_046754265.1 Phycisphaerae bacterium | reverse complement strand
AGGTCAACAGGGCGAAGCGCTGCACCTGACCGAACAGATCGCATCCGTATAGTTGCTCGACATCGCTGCCCCGGATTCGGTCTACCAGGGCTTGAAGTTCCGGCGGTAGCGTCGAGCTATGGCACTGAGTTTGGCCCTCGGCGGTTATCGAGCAGCCACCGGCGGGCGGGGGGCGGCCATAGGGGTGTAGGGATGCTGGGATGGGGACGATCCGGACTTTCGCCGTGGCGGTCGATTGACGGGCCAACTCCTGCACCCGGTCCAAGGAGACTGCCTGTTGGGGCCCGACCACACGCACCTTGTCGTGGGGCAAATCGCCGGTGGCCCGCGGCAACAGGAATAGCACGTCGATGCCGGCTTGGGTCAGCCCTTCGGTCAGTCCGCGGCAAGCCACGCCCAGCCCACCGGCCATGACCGGCGAAAACTCCCAACCTAGCATCAATACTTTCATGGCCGATCCTCAGACGGCGGGGGCATCCCGGGTGAGGAGTCTAACCCGTCCCCCGGGGCCTGTTCAATGCACTTTGACCCGGGTCAAGTGCTTAACCGAAAACGGACAAGAATTGGACTTCGACTTTGGGGTGTTTTTTTGCGGAGGGCAAGGTCACGCCAGGGTGTTTTTTTGCGGAGGGCAAGGTCACGCCAGGGTGTTTTTTTTCGGACGCTTTTGTCGAGGCTGACGGGCGGATTGGTGCATTCCATTGTCAACGCAACTGGGTGTGTCGCCGGACCGATTTAACGACAACGTGCGCCCGGCGGGCCCGGCATCCTTTTTCACGGGCCATGCTGGTTTGTGGCGCTGGATGAAAGAGTTCAATGCCTATGACGGGTCCAACAACCGGTAAGGTGCTGGTGGTCGACGACGACGAAGATTTGACCTTCGTCTTGAACGCCCATCTTCGCCAGCACGGCTACGAAGTGGCGGTGGGCCACAACGGGCGTGACGCGGTGGAGCTGGCTTCGACGTTTGGGCCCGACGTGATCGTGATGGACGTGACCATGCCCATCATGAACGGGGTTCAAGCCACGCGCCACCTCAAAGGTGATCCTGCCACGCGCGAGATTCCGGTGCTGATGTTGACCGGCAAGAGCAGGCCCGAAGACGTGGTGCAAGGTTTTGAAGCCGGTGCCCAGGAGTACATTCGCAAACCCTTCGAACCCAACGAGTTGCTGGCCCGCCTGGCAACCATGGTTCGATTGCGGTTGGCTCAAACCGAATTGGACGAACTTAACGCCCAACTTTCCTTTCAAATTCAAACCAAGACCCGACAGTTGGAGTTGCTGTACCACTTCGCCCGTTCGCTCAACACCGCCAAGAGTTGCGAGGAGGTCTATGAGCTGGTCACCGAAGCCGCTGGTGAACTGACCGGCAGCCAGCGCATATCCTTGTTGCTCAAGAATCCAGACACGCAATTGTTGCACTGCGTGGCGGCCCAGGGAATCGACCGGGCCACGGTCAAGCGGATCAAGGTCAGCCTGGACGACGGTGTCGCGGGCCAGGTTTTTCGCAGCGGTAAGACGTTGGCGGCCCAGGCCTTCGGTCAGGGCACCGACAATAGCCAGAAGGGGCGCTACGAGAGCAGCACATTCCTCAGTACGCCGCTGATTTCAACTTCCGCGCAAAGCCCCGACGAGGTGTTGGGCGTGCTCAATGTCACCGAGCGGGCCCAGGGGGACGCATTCGGCCAAGACGAGATCGACTGCATTCGCTCCATCGCCGATTCAGCCGCCATCGCCATTGAGAATCTGCAACAGACCCGGCGATTGCAGGACTCGGTCAAGGTGCTGCTGCTGACCATCGGGCGCTTGGCTGAGTATCGCGACGAGGAAACCACCGACCACCTGGACCGGGTGGCTGCCTACGCCAGGATTCTCACCGAAGCGCTGCGCCAATCGCCGCCGTACTCGAACATCCTGGGGTTGGAGTTCGTGGCGGACTTGCTGATGGCGGTGCCGCTGCACGACATCGGCAAGGTGGGCATCCCCGACGATATCCTCACCAAGCCCGGCAAGCTGACCGACGAAGAGTTTCAGATCATGAAAACCCACACCGACATAGGCCGGCGCACGCTGGAGTTCGCCATGAGCCGGATCGGGCGGGTGCCGTTGATGCAGATGTGCGTGGACATCGCCTACTGCCATCACGAAAGATTCGACGGGACGGGGTATCCCCGTCGCATCAGCGGCCAGGACATTCCCCTGGCTGCCCGCATCGTGGCCCTGGTCGACGCCTATGACGCGATCACTTCGCGTCGGCGCTATTCGGAGCCGCGGACGCATCAACGGGCGGTTGAAATAGTCCGTGAAGAGTCTGGCAAACACTTCGACCCCGACGTGGTGCAGGCCTTTCTGCGCTGCGCCGATCAGTTCAACGATATCCGCACAGCCCACTGGCCCGACGTCGAGGAGCCGGTGTTGACCGGTTCTGCTCACGCGCAGTAGGCTCGCCGCAAGCCCGCCTGGCCAGGCTCTACGCCCCAATATCGATCGGCACGCGCAGGACGACGTTGTTGTTAGAGCGCTCGCGGAATCTTAGGTAGCCCACCGGGCGCTGACCGTCGGGGACGGCTGGCATGTCGCCGTCTAGGCTGTATTCGACGCGCACCGGAACGCTGGGGTACAGGCGGAGGTTGGACGCCTCTCCTTGGGTGACCTCGAT
>JBHHVM010000521.1:0-2660 GCA_046754265.1 Phycisphaerae bacterium | reverse complement strand
CGACACGGTGTTGACCCAGACCGACACCGCCCGGACCGATTCGCCCGCGGCCAAGTCGAATGTGACTACGTCGGGGCCGGTGGCGACGAACAGGGCATGGGACGAGGAGATGTATGGGGCTGCCAGTTCGCTGAAGGTCTCGTCCACAATCTGCACGGATCCGGCGGCTGATGTGTCGTGGAGGAATAGCGAGGTGGCAAACCCGCCGGCACCGCCGCCCGAATCGCTTTCGAAATCCTCAACCAGCGACCGGGGGCTACCCCCGGCGCCACCCGTGCCGCCCGATCCGTTAAACCCATCGGGTAGCGCGTTGCACCCGCCCAGTACCATGATCCACACCGTAGCGGTTCGTTGCATCGTCGAGGTTTTCATAGCTCGCCTCCCATTTTGGCATTTGTGAACGCAGGATCTGTTGGTTGGGGCCCTGCCCACCGCATTGTCATCTGGCAGGCAGCGTGCCACAAGCGTCAACGGGCCTTCGATTGGCGAAATGGCGATTCGGTATGGGCAATAATGCCCTTATAGGCCGTTACGGCATGGGGCGAGGGGTGTGCCATGGGGGATTGGATTGGGGTATAATGGGTGGCTGGCGTCGCGGACAAAGGAACCAACAGCATGGGTCAGGCAACGTCATTGCCGTGTCTTTCACCCGGGACTTGCAGCCGTGAGACGTAAGACTCCATCCCGCCGCACCTTGCTCCCTCGGTTCAGGGATGCGTCTGATCGTTTGGTCAGCCCGAGCGATGGCGGACATCGACGGCGTCGAATCGGGCGAAGGTGGGAACGCGTCGAACTGGTTATTGGATTGTGCCTGGCCTTATCTGCAAGTCGGGTATTGGCGCAACTGCCGCCGGTGCCGGTGCCAGCGGAGAACCCCATCACCGAACCGAAGCGCGTCCTGGGCAAGATTCTCTTCTGGGAGGAGCAGCTTTCGGCCAACGACGCGGTGGCATGTGGGACCTGCCATAGGCCAGCCAGTGCAGGGGCCGATCCTCGGGTTGGCGTTCACCCGGGATTCGACGCCACCTTTGGCACGGCCGACGATGTGATCGGCTCACCGGGCATTGCCCGGGCGGATGCAAACGGCGTGTATTACTCGGATCCGCTCTTTGGCTTCGATACGCAGGTGACGGGCCGGTCGGCCCAAGCGATGTTGACGGCCCAGTACGCCGGCGCGGTGTTCTGGGATGGTCGGGCTGGGCCCGGCTTTGTGGATCCAGAGACAGGCTTGGTCAGTATTGTTGTGGGGGGCGGCCTCGAGGCCCAGTCCATGGGCCCTATTATGAGCGACGTGGAGATGGCCCACGACAATCGGGATTGGCCGTCGGTGACGGGCAAACTGCAGACGGTCAACCCGCTGGGGTTGGCCAACAATTTTCCGACCGATGTTGCGGCCGCGATGGCGGGCCGACCCTCGTATGGCGATCTCTTTCAAGCGGCGTATGGAACCTCGGACATCACGGCTGAGCGTATCGCGTTTGCCATTGCCACCTACGAACGAACGTTGTTCCCCGATCAGACGCCATGGGATCAGTTTGTGGGGGGCGATGCCAATGCCCTGACGGCTAACCAACAGGCAGGTTGGAACGCGTTTCAGGGATCGGGTTGCGATCTGTGTCACGTGCCGCCCCTGTTCACCGACAATTCGTATCGAAACATTGGGCTGCGCCCCGTGGCTGAGGATCTTGGCCGGCAGAACGTGACCGGCGATCCGCGGGACCGGGGGCGTTTTAAGGTTCCGTCGCTGCGGAACGTGGGGTTGAAGGCCACCTACATGCACACAGGTCGGTTAAGCAGCATCGGGCAGGTCATTGATTTCTATCTCGGCATCAACGGTCAGGTGCAATTCACCGACAATCAGGACGGGATCATTCAGTTGATGGGCATTGCACCCGGAGATGTTCCTCCGTTGATCGATTTTCTGGAAAACGGACTCACCGATCCCAGAGTGGCGGCTGAAACGGCCCCTTACGATCGTCCCACCTTGCACACGGAGCGCTTGGCGGACTTGGCCATGCTGGCCGATTGCATGGCAGGGCCCGATGTGCTGCCTTCACCGCAGACCCCGCTGCTGCCGGCCGATTGCCTGGTGCGGTTTGACGGCGACGGCGACAGCGACGTCGATCTGGTAGATGCCGCGTCGTTCTAGCGCCTTGTCACACATAGTCTGAGGGGTGGCACGGTCTACCGGCGCAGCCGGTAGACCGTGACGATGGCGGGAACCCACGGCCTGGCTGCGCCAGACCGTGCCACCCAACCCCTCAATTAACGGCTGACGCAGCACTAGCGCGTCCATTCATTCGTTGGAAACGCCGGTCCGTGAGGCGTTGACCCCCTACCGATCAGTACGCACAATAGCCAACTCATAGATGTGGGTCAGTGGGCGGTTGAAGGCGCCCGGCCCGGTTTTTTGGGAGCCTATGGTCCATGCGCGCCTATCGGTTTGACCGGTTTGGTATCGATCACCTGCGGCTGCAGGACGTGGAGCCGACGGAGCCTGGGCCGGGGCAGGTGGCCGTCGACGTCAAAGCGATTAGCCTCAACTACCGCGATCTTTTGGTGGTGACCGGCAAGTATAATCCCAAGCTGTTGGACAAGGGCGGATCGAAAACGCCGATGAGCGACGGGTCGGGTGTGATTGGCGCCGTCGGCGAGGGCGT
>JBHHVM010000520.1:0-2660 GCA_046754265.1 Phycisphaerae bacterium | reverse complement strand
GCGTCCACCGGCCAACACGCACAACGTCGCAGCCAACCCACACCGACCCCGTGGCCAAAAAGCGAGACCCAAGCGTCCGCCCCACACCGACATTTGAATAAGGCCCCTATCGGCGGCAACGATGTCTCAACCGTCTCGTCCTCGCGTAAAGCAAAACAGGAATATCCCCGCCGCGACCGAGACGTTGACCGAATCGGTGCCGGGCCTCATCGGAATCGATACTCGATCATCGCACATATCCAGCACTTGCTGACTGAGCCCGTCACCCTCAGCCCCAAACAGCAGCGCCACCGGCCCGCGGGTGTCGGCTGTCCCCAGCTCGCAGGCCCCAGCCCCCGGCGTCGCCGCCACCAACCGAACGCCCAGCCGCTGCCGTATCACTTGCAAATCCGCGGCCAGCGACTCGCTGAAATACAGTGGCACCCCGAACACGTTGCCCATCGAGACCCGCACCGCCCGCCGATAGAACGGATCGCAGCAACCGCTCAACACCACCAAGCCCGCCCCAAACGCAGCCGCATTCCGCACGATCACCCCCACGTTCTGGGCATCGCAGGTATTCTCCAACACCACGATCAGCCGGCCATCGCCACACCGCGCCAGCGCTTCATCCAACGTCAACGGCGCCGGGCGCACGCCGCAAGCCACCGCCCCCCGATGAATCGCAAACCCAGCTACCTGCTGCATCTGCTCAACGCTGGCCACATACACCGGCACCTCCGGGACAAGATCGGCCCGTAGCGACTCCAGCTTGCCCGGCGTGATCAACAGCGAATGAGCCTCGTAGTCGCTCCGCAACAACCGGCGCACCACCTCCAATCCCTCAGCCACAAACAACCCCTCTCGGCATTTGAGATGCCGGTCCTTCAAGTGCCGAAACACATCCAACGCGGGCACGTCCAAACTCGTCACCTGAGAAAGCTCGATCTGACCTCCCTCCGGCCCGGATGAGACCTTCGCGTCGCCTTGTTTGTCGCCGGTCATCACCCCATCCTACCCGGGCCACGTCCGATTGCGACGCCGCCGCGCCGCCTTGATCTTCCCGCTCCGCGTCTTCGACACGCCTTAACCGTTCCCCTATATTGGACCGATAGCCACGCAACGCCCCCTGGAAACCCATAAAGCCGATATGGTCTCAGGCATCCAAAAGTTGGAAGACGCGGTGCTCAACCGACCCCAGGCGTCGGTCAACGTCGCCACGCATCTGCGGCGCATGGCCGATCGATACCCGCAGCGACCCGCCGTCGTCGTCGCCCTGCCCACGCCCCATTCCAGACCGAGTCGATACCGCCAGGTGACTTTTGCCGAACTCGAAACCCTCACCAACCGCTACGCCAACGGGCTCACCGAAATCGGCATCGCCCGCGGCACCCGGACGCTGGTCATGGTCAAACCCGGCATCGAGTTCACCGGCCTGATCTTCGCCATGTTCAAGATGGCCGCCGTCCCCGTGTTGATCGATCCGGGCATGGGCGCCAAACGCCTCCTGCAATGCATCCGCCAAATTCAACCCCAAGCCATGATCGGCACCCCCCTGGCCCACGCCCTGCGCACGTTGCGCCCCCAGGCGTTTCGATCGGTGCGACGGGCTGTGACCGTAGGCCGGCGCTGGTTCTGGGGCGGGCCGACGCTGGACCGAATCCAACAATCCGCCGGCGATTGCTTCAATCCCGTAAACACCCAGGCCCACGACGAAGCCGCCGTCCTGTTCACCAGTGGTGCCACCGGGGTCGCCAAGGGCGTGCGCTATCACCACGGCATGTTCGTCAACCAGGTGCGGATGATTCAATCGCTCTACGACATTCAGCCCGGCGAGGTGGACCTGTCCTGCTTTCCGCTCTTCGCCCTCTTCTGCGCTGCCCTGGGCACCACCAGCGTCATTCCCGACATGGACGCCAGCCGCCCCGGCGCCGCCGATCCCAAAAAGATCATCCGGGCCATCAACGATCAAGCAACAACGTCCTCCTTCGGCTCGCCGGCCCTGTGGGAGCGCGTGGCCCGTCACTGCCTACGGGACAACCTCCGCCTGACCTCGCTCCGCCGGGTTCTGATCGCCGGGGCGCCGGTCTCCCCGCAACTGCTGGACCGCCTGGGCCGGGTCCTCGATGCAAGCGCCGAAGTCCACACCCCCTACGGAGCCACCGAAGCCCTGCCCATCGCCTCCATCAGCGCCGCCCAGGTGCTGGGCACCACCGGCGCCCAATCGGCCCAGGGGGCCGGCACCTGCGTCGGAAAACCCGCCCCCGACACCCAGGTGCGGATCATTCGCATCGTCGATCAAGCCATTGCCCAGTGGTCCGACGACCTGCCGCTACCGCCCGGCCCAATCGGCGAAATCGTGGTGGCAGGCCCGGTGGTCACCCGCCAATACGTCGGCCTGCCCGAGGCCACGTGCCTGGCCCAGATTCCTGAGGGTGACACAGTATGGCATCGCGTCGGCGACGTGGGCTACCTCGATGATCGGGGCTTGCTCTGGTACTGCGGCCGAAAGTCCCACCGGGTTACCACCGACACCGGGGTTCTGTTCACCGTACCTTGTGAAGCCATATTCAACGAACATCCCGACGTGTTCCGCTCGGCCCTGATCGGTTTGGGGCCCCCGGAGCATCAACGCCCCGTCATCATCATCCAGCCCGAAGCGGGCCGATTGACTCGTGCCC
>JBHHVM010000519.1:0-2670 GCA_046754265.1 Phycisphaerae bacterium | reverse complement strand
GCCTATCTGCGCATCATCTCCGCCCGAGACATTCGCTGCCCGACGCTCTGGTCGCTTCTGCATGGGGCGGGATTGCGGGTGGGCAGCCTGAACTACGTGGCCCATAGTCCAGCCCCGAAAATTGATGGGTATGTGATTCCCGGATGGGTGCCCTGGCGCTGGATCAAGAAGCACAGCCACCCGGCTGACCTGATCGACCGGCTGAAGGATCAGTTGCCCGAGTTCGACCTGCAAGACCTGGCCATGAACTTCAAGGAGGAGGAAAAGGCGGTGGCTGGGGCCCAGATTGAAGAGTTCGAGCCCTGGGTGGATCTGCACATTCGTCGGGAAAAGCAGTGGTTCAACATACTGCGGCATCAGTTGCAGCACGATCGCACCAAACTGACCGGCATCGTCTTCGACGGTGTGGACAAGATCCAGCATCTGATGTGGCCATTCCTGGATCCGTCCTTGGAGCCCGATAACCCCTCGGACGAGTTTGTGCGGGCCCGGCAGCGCTGCTGGGACTACTTCAATCTGATCGACGGCTTCTTGGCTGAAACCGTGGACATCGTCGGCGACGACGGACACGTGTTCGTGGTTTCGGACCATGGTTTTAGTGGGTCTACTGAGATCATTTACATCAACACCTGGCTCGAGCAACAAGGCTACCTGACCTGGAGCGACGTTGCCAAAGTGGAGTCGTCATCGTCGCAGGAGTTGGGCGATGCCCACCCCTATCACTTGACGCACATGGATCTGTCGAGAACGCGGGCTTACGCCGCCTCGGCCAGCAGCAATGGAATCCATATTAACGTGGCGGGCGACCGCGGCGACCAGGGTATCGCCCCGGGTGACTACGAGGCTTTTCGACAGGAACTGATCGAGGCGCTGCTGACTAGATGCGTGGATCCGCAGACTTCCGAGCCGTTGGTGACCCAGGTTTGGACTCGCGAAGAAATCTTTGACGGTCCGCGGATCGGTTTTGCGCCCGACCTGACGCTGGCGTTTCGGGATCATGGGTTCTTTTCGATCCTGCGTTCCGATGCCGTGCTCAAGGCGCGGTCGGTGCCGATGGGGACGCATCATCCCGAGGGGGTTTGGATGGCCAATGGGCCCGGCGTGCGCCGCGGCGCCCAATTTGGGCCCATGGAAATCGTCGATGTGGCCCCCACGGTGATGTATCTGTTGGGTCAGCCCATCCCGGAGGATTTTGAGGGACGGGTGGCTACGGACATGTTGACGCCGCAGTACTTGGAAGGCCACCGGGTTGTGAATGCGTCAGGGGCTAACCAGGATGCGGCGCCGGTGCCTGCGGCCGACGAAGCCATGGCCGACGATCAAGAGAGTAAGGCCCAGGTCATGATGAGGCTGCGGGCGCTGGGGTATCTGGAGTAGGGGAGCCGTTCAATGTCTAAAGCAGTCGTCAAAGACATCACCATGCACTATCAGGCCAAAGGGGAGGGGTCTGACGTGGTGTTGGTTCACGGCCTGACCGCCAACATGGCGTTTTGGTACAACACGAAAGTCTACCCCGTGCTCAGCAGGTCCTATCGGTCGGTGGCCTATGACCTGCGGGGGCACGGTTATTCCGAACTGACGCCCAACGGGTACACGTCGCGCGATTTGGCCGGTGACTTGCTCGCCCTGTTGGACCATCTGGGGATCGACAAGCCTCGTATCATCGGCCACAGCTTTGGCGGTTCGGTGGCCTTGCACTTCGCTCAACTGTATCCGGATCGCACCAGTGGTGTCATCTTGTGCGACACCGGCTTTGCGGCGCTGCGGCACCTTCGCCGGATCAAGGAATGGTCCGGCTGGGAGACGTGGAAAGAGGAACTGCCCAAATACGGCATTACGTATGAGTGGTTCGAGGAGGCGGACGCCCAGGGCATCAAAGAGGTGCTCAGCAAGACCGTGGACATCCCGGTGCAGTTCGGCATGCGCAAGGGGGGGCGTCGGGATTTGCCGCGATTCCACCGACTGTTGGATGAAACCAGCCTGTCCACGGATTTTCGTGACCCGGCCGGCTTGAACGACGAAACCCTGGCGGGCATTTCGCCGCCGGTCCTGGCTATGTATGGCGAAAATTCGCCGTTTCGGAACGTGGCCTACTATTTGGCGGACACGCTGGAGAACTGTTGCACGTACATCGTGCCGAAGTTGGGCCACTTCTTTCTGCTTCAGAACGCCGATGCTTTCCTGGAACGCATCGACCCGTTCCTGCAGAACCCGGCCGACTACGTGCAGCAAGCCAAGGCGGGTCGGCCCGATGCAGGTCAGCCCACAGATGAGGCGTCGGCCAATGGAAAGAGTCTTGAAGCCCGCGGTTGAAGGCCACGGGTTTCCTGCCGCCCGGGATGATTCGGGCTTGATCGCAGGCCCTAACGCATCCCGGCGGAAAAGGAGCCGGACATGAAGAAGATCCTGCTGGTGTCGCCGCCAAGGGGAAGTGACTTTCCTCGCCGTGAGGACCGGCGCCACAACGACGCCCTGGGTCTACCCACAGCCGTGATGCCCCCGTTGGACCTGGCCACGCTGGCGGCCCTGACGCCGTCGGATATTCAGGTGGATATCTGGGACGAGAGCGTTCGGGGTGGAATCAGCGATTCGACCGATCTGGGCGAGACCTACGATCTGATCGGAGTGACGGCCTACATGACGCACATACCCTGGGCCTTGAAGCTGGCC
>JBHHVM010000518.1:0-2674 GCA_046754265.1 Phycisphaerae bacterium | reverse complement strand
ACGGAAAGCGCCGGGTCAGCAGTTGATACAGAATCACGCCCAACGAATACGTGTCGGTGCGCACGTCGATGTCGCGAGTCAGCCCGCGGGCTTGTTCGGGGCTGGCCCAGGGCAACGAGCCGATGAACTGCCCGGTGATGCTCATCACCTGGGCCCCCGAATCGTCGGACACCTCGGCCGAGGCCACCTTGGCCAGGCCAAAATCGAGGACGTGCGGCTCCCCGTTGGCATCCACCCGGATGTTGCTGGGCTTGAGGTCCCGGTGGATGACGCCCTGCAGGTGGGCGGCGTTGACCGCCTCACAAATCTTGGCAAACAGGACCAGTACCCGATCGACCGAATCGGTGGTCGTATTGACATACCGGTCCAGCGGCTGGCCCGAGATGTAGTCCATCACGAAGTAGTGGTGCTCAGCCGCCGCCCCGCTGTCGCGAATGCCCACGATGCGGGGGTGGTCCAACTGGGCCAGGATGTGTTGCTCCCGCTCGAATCGCAGCCGTTCGGAGTCACCGCCGAAGGGGCCTTCCCGCATGACCTTGACGGCCACGGTGCGCTTGGTGGTCTGCTGAACCGCCTGGTAGACCACGCCCTGGCCACCGCGGTGGATCTCGCGGAGGATCTTGTAACCGGGAATCGCGTCCGGACCGACGAAGTCGCCCGAGCGGTCGGCAGAGGGCGCCGAATAAGTCTCCTCCGCCAGGGCCAGAGCCTCGGCATCACTCCGGGCCGCCCGGATCAACGCGCTTTCCCGGTCCCGGCTCACTCTGTCTTGGTTCGCTGTCATCCTTCGCCCGGGTCCTCGCGCCCTTGGAGGTCGGGGCATGCTGGGCGCCGCACCCCAAACATGGCCTAGAACGAAGAAAAACCGCCTGCAATTACGGGGAATCGGTCAGGTAGCGAGACGGCGTGCCCATGATCTCGCTCAGTCTGCGGTGGGCCCGGGTCCGCAGCATAAAAACCGCGCCGGGGCTGCGGTTCAGGGCCTGGGCCACCTCCTGCACGGTCCTGCCCTCCAGGTCGTACATCCGGATCAGGGTCTGATAATCCTCGGGTAGGCTACCGATAGCCTGCTCGAGCAGAGAGCGGGCCTCTTTGCGGGCCGCCTGCCGGCTGGGCGAGGTGATCGTGCCCCCCACCTGCTCGTAGAGGGCCACGAACGACTCGTCGTTGCCGATCGGTCCCACCTGCTGGCGGTCGCCGCCGCGTTTATCCGCCTCCAGCCCGCGGATGGCGTCGATCAAGTTCCGCTTGGCCAGGGTGGACAGCCAGGCGGCAAAGGTTCCGGGCCCCCGGGGCTCGAATCGGCCGATGGCGACGAAGGCATCGGTGTAGGCCTGCTGCATGACGTCATCGGCGCCCAAAACCGCCTGCCACCGGCGGGGAATCGACCGGCTCAGACCGCCGCGGACACCAGGCCCGTGGCGTTCCAGCAGGTCGCTCAGGGCCTGGCGGTCGCCCTGGACCGCTTTGCCAATCAACTCCTCATCCGATGCCGCCACAGGTCGGTGCCTCACATTGGAGGGCCAAACGCGCAAGTGCGTAACCCGCCATAAGTTAGCCTCCATAGCAGCCCGGGTGCAAGCCACGGCCCATCGCATCCTGGATGGGTCGGCCTTCTCCGGTCGCTGGGAGTACCCAAAAAAGTATTCCCGGCTGCGTGAGTCGGGCATCTGGTTTCCGTTGGTAAGTCTCGGGGCCAGACTCGAGGCCCAGGCCCGGGAGGCAGAGTGAGATGATGGAGACCAAAAGTCCGGCAGGTCGGGCACCCAGCAAGCCGCGACCCTGAAATACCTCGTACCTCCGTCCAGTACCCAGAGCTTCCTTCTCCTCAATCCTCGGTTGAGGGGCGGGGGTCGCCAGCCCGAAGGCGGCCCCTGTCTTTTTTTTGGATTTGCCTTGGCCCATGGCCGCGATCGTGATGGACCCCAATCGGCGCAAAGAGATGGCTTGTGGGAATCGACTCGCGGCTTGACGGATTTGGATGTTTGGGATTCTCGGCCGGTGGTGGCCGATTTCAGGTTCGCTGAGGGATCAGCGATCGTGGCCGGTGGGGCCGGCGTCCGTGCCAGGGCAGGCGTGATGCGGTGAATCACCTCGGGAGGCGGGTGGCTCACCACGTGGGTCGCCCTTGCGGCACCGATCAGGCAGGGCTGACAAACGGCCAGCCGGGTCGCCGAACACGGTGCCCGTCACCAGGATTTCACTCAATCGATTGGATTGTTGCATAGGCAGTCCTCCTTCACAAAGAATCCGGACTATTGTTCCCATATTGTGGGTGTCCTTCCAGTGAAGAATCTCGCCCACCTGCAAGATTATTCCACGCACAACAAATATGGAGACAGAACTGCCCAGCCGCCCACGGGGGTTGACCCTCGCTTCCGGGTCAGTCAACGGCTTCTTTCCTCATGCGGTGGGCGGACCGTGATCTGGGGAGATTCATGGCCGCCCACCGCGTTTTGCTGGATAAAAAACGGTGAGACTTGACGGCATCAGCCCACGCCGTCACGGGCCAGCGCGCTGCCGCGTCCTCTCCGCTACAATGGTCCAGCCCGATGGCCCCACCCACCGACGACAAGACTGATGCCCCGACCCACCCGGTCGGCGATCCTGCCGACCGTCGTTGCCCCAATTGTGGCTACGACACGCGATTTTTGGCGGGAACGGTGTGTCCCGA
>JBHHVM010000517.1:0-2678 GCA_046754265.1 Phycisphaerae bacterium | reverse complement strand
GGTACCAAGGCTGGGAAGGGCATTGATGGCGACGATTCTGGGCATCGAGACATCGTGCGACGAGACGTCGGCTGCGGTGGTGGATGACGGGTGCCGGGTGCGGAGCAACGTGATCGCCTCGCAGGTGGAGTTGCACCGCAAGTACGGCGGAGTGGTGCCGGAGATCGCCTCGCGGGCCCACATAGAACGTCTGGATGCGGTGATTCAGGAGGCGTTGGAACAGGCGGGGGCGAAGGCGGACGATCTGGATGCCGTGGCGGTGACGCATACGCCGGGCTTGGTGGGGTCGCTGTTGATCGGCGTGACCGCTGCCAAGACGTTGAGCTGGGTGTGGTCCAAGCCGTTGGTGGCGGTGGATCACGTCATCGCCCATGCTTTGAGCCCGGCCATCGACGTGCAACCGCCGCCCTGGCCCGCGGTGGCACTGATCGTTTCGGGGGGGCATACCACGTTGTATCACGTTCGCGATTATGATCGTATCGAGAGGCTGGGCGGGACGACGGACGACGCGGCTGGGGAGGCGTTCGACAAGGTGGCCACCGTTTTGGACCTGCCCTATCCGGGCGGGCCGCAGATCGAGAAGCTGGCCCGGAGGGGCGATGCGAAGCGCTTCGACTTTCCCCGGACGTTGCTGGGGCCTGGCTCGTTGGACTTTTCGTTTTCGGGCATCAAGACGGCGGTGCTGTATCACGTTCACGGGCAAGGTAAGACGAGCGGTGGGTTGGGGCGGTGGAGCGAGCAGGATTTAGCGGATATCGCAGCCGGCTTTCAACAGGCGGTGGTGGACGTGCTGGTGGACAAGGCGCTCCGGGCCGTGGAGCGTACCGGTGCCGGTGCGGTGGTTTTGGGTGGGGGCGTAGCGGCCAACGGTTGCCTGCGACAGGCGCTGGCATCAGCGTGCCGGGATCGGGGTTTGCATTTCCACGCGGCGGCCATGCAATACTGTATGGACAATGGAGCCATGATCGCGGCGGCGGCGTATCACCTGTTCAAGAAGGGTCGATTCGCCGACCTGGAGCTGACGGCCAAGGCGGGGTTGCAGCGTTGAATGCACCGCCGTGTTTTTCGGGCTGGGATATTGATGGTGCCTTGTTACGGGGTGCTTTACTCGCCCGTCTCTATGATTTGATGAAGTCGCTGAGCGACTTCGGCAATGGTTGGGAAGGGGAGTCGGCCCAGTGGTTGTCCCAGCTCATCGTTGCCAATGGGTGTCACCATCCTGGCCAGTAGGGCGCTGTCGTGGGTAAGCGGATTGTGCGGCGTGGAACGCACCGGGATATCGATCTGGGTCGGCGGGTAGCTGGTCAGCGGACAGGCCAAGACGTAGCCGAAATGCTTGTTGAAGACGTCGCGGGAGACCACCACCCACATGCGAACCTTGGTGCTCATGGGGTGTTTGTCGGGCACGTCAGGCCAGCGGTAGACCTCGCCTTGCAGCGGGTTAGCCATCGCCGTGATCCATCAGGCGGCGGGCTGAGTCGCCAGCCTGTTGGATGAGGCTGGTCTCACCGGCGATCTGGTCGGCGGATCGCTCGGCTGCGGCGTGGGCGATGGCGTCGTCGGCCTGTTTCCTTCGCCGGCGGTCCACCCATTCGGCGACCGCCTGTTTCATCACTTCGGAAAAGTTGTTATCGCCGCGAAGCGCATTGACGGCTTGGACCAGCCGCTCCGGAAGCCTCACCGTTTTGGATTTCATTTGACGCTCCTGGGAGCTAACCTACAGTATAGCATACGTTATGTATGACGAATTGTCAAACAACACTTGACAGATGGTTCGCTCGGCGCCTCTTCGGGCCGGCCGTACACTGGGGTCATGGACGAATCCGTATTGCGATCGCTGTTGGAGGGGTACAAGGGCGGGCGCCTCGATGTTGGCCAAGTCCTCAGCCGGCTGAAGAATCTGCCTTTTGAGGATTTGGGTTATGCCAAAGTGGATCATCATCGGGCCATTCGGTGCGGGTTTCCGGAGGTGATTTACTGTGAGTCCAAGACGGTTGAGCAGGTCTTGGGGATCATCGAGGCCCGGCTGGCCGGTGGGGGGAATCTGTTGGCGACGCGGGTGTCGGCCGAGTTGATGGAGGCCGTCGTCAAGAAGTATCCCCAGGCGCAGGGGTGTCCGATGGGACGGACGGTGACGGTTCGGCAAGTCGAAGCCAAACCCGCGACGGGGTTTATCGCTTTGGTAGCGGCGGGGACCAGCGATATGCCGGTGGCGGAGGAGGCCCGGGTCACGGCTGAGATCATGGATCAAACGGTTGAGACGTTCTACGACGTGGGGGTGGCTGGGATTCATCGGCTCTTGGCGCACAGCCAAGCCCTGCAATCGGCCAACGTGTTGATCGTGGTGGCGGGGATGGAGGGGGCCCTGGCCAGCGTGGTGGGGGGGCTGGTGGATAAGCCGGTGATTGCGGTGCCGACCAGCGTGGGGTACGGGGCCAGTTTTGGCGGATTGGCGGCGCTGTTGGCCATGCTGAACAGTTGTGCCTCGGGGGTGACGGTAGTAAACATCGACAATGGTTTTGCCGCGGGCTATTCTGCGGCGTTGATCAATCGAATGGCGGATCACCGCTGATGGAAGGGACACGCACTGTCACCCGTATACCGCCGCTGCCGCCCCGGGCTGATGACGCCCACAAGGGCGACGTGGGGCGGGTCATGGTGGTGGGCGGGCGGGTGAC
>JBHHVM010000516.1:0-2682 GCA_046754265.1 Phycisphaerae bacterium | reverse complement strand
TTGCCGGCGGACGTCGGGCGGGCTTACTCGGCGCCAGGGGGTGGTTCTCGTCACCGCAGGGCCAAGTAGAGGGTCGCTCATCCCGGCGGGTGTGACGCTGCTACTCTGGGCGATTTGGAAACAGGTAGAGCAGTTCTGCGAGCCGTGGCCGGAATGGTCACCGCCATTCAGGGGTGAGTCCGCCTGATCCGCCAAGCCAGCCACATGCAGCGCAGCCGCCAAGCTGACCGAGAACCCGACCCAGCTCGCCAAGACCCATGTTCCCAGGAGACGCTTCAACACAATGATTGCGCGACCCCTTTAGGTCCAATTCTCGAAACCGCTGGTTGGGCCTGTTTATTCCAGCCCGGGCGCTGCAGCATTCGTAGCCTGCGGTCGTTGGAGCGGTCGGCCACCTATTCTAGCAGGTTGATGAGCATCTCGGCCACGTTTTCCGCCGCCCCTGGCTTGATCACCGGCTCAATCAAGCCGGAAAGCGCCTCCGACATGCGACGCCGAGCTTGTTCGTCGCCCAATAGGGCCACCGCCTGCTCTGCGATGGGCTCGGTTGAGCGGTAGTAGGGCATGAACTCGGGCACCAACTCGCGCTGGGCCAAAATGTTGACCAGACAAAGGTGCCGCGTCTTAATCATCCATCGGCCCACCAATTCGTAAGCCAATCGACTCGCGTTATACATGACGATCATGGGGCAACCCCGATAGGCTACCTCCAACGTGGCGGTGCCCGAGGCTACCAGCGTCAGGTCCGCAGCCGTCAGCATTTCGCCATTGTGCTCTCGATCCAGGGTGGACACGCTCAGCCCGCTCCGCCGGATGGCGCTCCGAATCGGCCCAGCCACCTGGGCATTGGCTACCGACACCGCGATGTGAGTCTTGGGAAACGCCCGCACAATCTGCCGCAGTACCTCCAATTGTCCGCCGAACACCTCTTCGACCACGTGCCGGCGCGACCCTGGCAGCACGGCCACCACCGGCTGGCCCTTGGCCCGAATGGATGCCACCAGGGCTGGGTCGGGCGGATGGGCTGCCAATCTGTCGAACAACGGATGCCCCACGTACCTCGCGTCGATGCCCTGTGCCTGGAAATACGCCTCCTCAAAGGGCAGGATCACCGCCATCCGATCCACCCGGGCCCGCAGCCGATTCATCCTGGACTCCCCCCAGGCCCACAACTGTGGGGCGATGAAATAGAGAACCGGCAGCCCGGCTCGCTTGGCCCTTAGAGCGATGGGGAGATTGAGGGTCGGGGAATCCACCACGACAGCGGCCGAGAAGGGGTATCGCCGTAGGTGTCGCGACGTGCTGGCCAGCAGCTTCAACGCAGCCGGGACCGCCCGCACCACGCCCAGCAGCATGGCGGAGTGCCGGGACATGTCGAAGATCGGCCAGCAGCCCTCGGCCTGCATGGCCGGCCCAGCCACCCCGGCAAACCGCACCTCGGGACTCTGGGACCGCACCGCCCGGATCAGCGACGCCGCGTGGGCGTCCCCGCTGGGCTCATGGGCAGCCACGAACACCAGCGGGCCGGCCGCGGGCAAGGGGGCCGCTACGTCCGCTCGACCGGTCTGATGGGCTCTGGCAGGCATACCGAGCCCGGACTCTACCGGGGGCGGCCCACACTGACAACGCCACCCAGATATCGCCGATTTCCCGACTCGGGGGTTGATTTACAGGCCGATCATGGTAGATTTCTAAGATTCTGCATCCTGCGTGTAGTGCTGTGTGGCTAAGACTTTAGGAGGTGTTGCTTGGCTTCGGAGTTGGTCCGCGAATTAGTCAATGCCGGAATTCATTTTGGGCACCGGGTCAGCCGGTGGAATCCCAAGATGCAACCGTACATTTTCGGCAGACGGAATCTCATCCATATCATCGACATCCGCGAGACGGTCAAAGGCCTGCTTCGCGCCAAGAAGTTCATCACCCAGGTGGTTAGCCGGGGCGATGACGTGCTGTTCGTCGGCACCAAGCGACAGGCCCGGCACGCCGTCACAACCTTGGCGGGACAAGTGGCCATGCCCTATGTCTGCAGACGTTGGCTGGGGGGCACGCTGACCAATTTCCGTACCATCCGTTCCCGGCTGAGCCGGCTCGAAGAGCTCGAAGCCATTGCCGCCGACGGCCGCCTCGAACAGTTCAGCAAAAAAGCCATCGCCATGCACAACCGGGAGCTGCGCAAGATCAAGGCCAACCTGGAAGGCATCCGCACGATGGAACGACTGCCCGGGGCCCTGTTGGTCATCGACGCCCGTCGTGAGCACCTGGCCGTTCGCGAGGCCAAGAAGCTGGGCATTCCAACGGTTTGCCTGCTGGACACCGATTCAGACCCCGACTTCGCCGACTTGCCCATCCCGGGCAACGACGATTCCATGCGCTCCATCGAAACCATCCTCAAACATCTGGTCGACGCCATCGAGGAGGGCAAAAGGGCCCGCACCGCCCCGGTCCAGGAAGAGTCGGGCGGCCCCGGGGCCAGGCGACGCTCCAAGCGAAGCGCGATGGGCCAGGCCCCGTCGGAGTCTGACGAAAAACCTGCCCCAACCGGCGACCAGACCGAAACGGCCCCGCAAGAGCAGCAGGCTCCAGTGGCCACCGAAGCGCCGGCTCCGGATACCGGGGCTATGCCCGCGGCGCCGGGCGAACCGGGCCAGCAGCCCAGCGAGGCTTCGGCGTTGCCCGAAACGT
>JBHHVM010000515.1:0-2699 GCA_046754265.1 Phycisphaerae bacterium | reverse complement strand
GTGAATGAGCTGCCGGAGACTGCTCAGGTCGTCGGGGCGCAGCCCCAGCTTGTCCAGGTCAAGCTGGACGTTGCCGCGGTCCAGCACCCGCATGACCACGCTCTCGCCGAACATGGTCGGCAACACGGCCACACGCAGGTCGATCGGGTTGCCGGCCACGACCAATTCGATTCGACCGTCCTGGGGTAATCGCCGCTCGGCGATGTCCAGGTTGGACATAACCTTGATGCGCGAGGCAATGGCCACCGCGATGTGCTGGGGGGGCGGCACCATTTCGTAGAGCACGCCGTCGATGCGGTAACGCATCTTGAATTCATCCTCGAAGGGCTCGAAGTGAATGTCGGAGGCTTTGTCGCGGATGGCCTGCAACAGGACCAGATTGAGCAGCTTCTTGACCGGGTTGGATTCAGCCAGTTCCTTGAGCTCGTCAAGGTCAATGCTGTCGCCCCGCCCTTCAAAGCGCACCAGGGTTTCGTCGTCTTTAAGTTCCTCGATCAACCCGGTGATGGATTCCTGGTCACCTTCGGGATAAAAACGGTCCAGAGCTTTTTGCAGGTCATCGGTCGGAGTGATCGCAGCCCGAACCGAAAAGCCCATCAACGTCTGAAGGTCATCGGTGGCCTGGAAGTTGTCCGGGCTGGACACGGCAATGAATAGGCAATTCTGCTCCGCGTCATAATCGTAAGGCACCAGCTTGTAGGTGTTGGCCATCTGCGAAGTGACCATCTTGATCACCTCATCGGTGATGTCCATGGTGCCGACTTCCACCATTTCCATGCCCACCTGAGCCGCCAGGGCGAGGTTGAGGTCTTCCTCGGTGATATGCCCCAGATCCACCAGGATCGAACCCAGAGGCCCGCCGCGTTGTTTCTGGATCTCCAGCGCTTCGGCGACGTCGGGGCGTCGGATGCGCCCCATCTTGATGAGAATGCGCCCCAACTGTCGGCCGCGAAGTTGCTCCACGGGCGGCATCTGGGGTTTCTGCTGAGCCATGTCTACTCCTTGGCTGAGACGTTAGGGCACCGGCCAAACCACCGGGCGACCCGAGCCCGCTATCTACCCACTCGATTCAGGTCCGAAGGGTGGCATCGTCGTCATCCCCATCTTCGCCGTCCATTTCGGTCATCTGTTGCCCACGGCGGAGGGCGTCGATTTTGTCCTGCATTTCACCGGGACGGCGAGACCTGTCCACCGCGTCCTCGGCGTTGACCGCACCGCTCTTGTACAGGCTCCAGAGATGCTCATCCAAAAGCTGCATCCCGAATTTCTTGCCCGTCTGAATGCTGGAGTCCATACGATAGGTTTTGTTTTCGCGAATCAGGTTGGCGATGGCTGAGGTCACGATCATGAATTCATAGGCGGCGATCATGCCTTTGGGTTGTCGAGGCATCAGCGCCTGCGAGAGCACGGCGATCAGGTTGGTGGAAAGCTGGACCCGGATCTGCTCCTGCTGGTTGGTGGGGAAGGCATCGATGATGCGGTTGACGGTCCCCTGGCATCCGGTGGTGTGCAAAGTGCCGAAGACCAGGTGGCCAGTCTCGGCAGCGGTCACCGCGGCCTCCATGGTCTCCAGGTCGCGCAGCTCGCCCACCAGGATGACGTCGGGATCCTGACGCAGGGCCCGGCGAAGGGCCTCGGCGAAGCTGGGCACGTCGCCACCGACTTCACGCTGGTTGAAGATGGATTTCTTGTGATTGTGGTAGTACTCGACCGGGTCCTCGACGGAGATAATGTGGCGATCGAAATTGCTGTTGATGTAGTCCAGCATGGTGGCCAGGGTGGTGGTCTTGCCCGAGCCGGTCGGCCCGGTGACCAGGAACAGCCCTCGAGGTCGGCGGCATAGCGCCCGGCAAATCTTGGGCAACCCGATCTGCTCAAAGGTCAGGATGCGGAAAGGAATCAGCCGAAGCACCAGGGCCAGATTGCCCTTCTGCCTGAAGACGGCCACGCGAAACCGGCCCTTGTCGCCGAATGCAAACCCAAAGTCAGTACCGCCCTCTTCCTGAATTTCCTGCTGGCCTCGCTCCGGCGTGATGGATTTCATCAGGGCCACCGTGTCGTCGGGGGTCAGCGTTTTGGTCTCCAGATTGCGGAGGTGCCCGTGCATCCGAATGACGGGTGGACGGCCAACCGTCAGGTGCAGGTCGGAAGCATCCTGCTTGATCACAGTTTCCAGAAGGCGATCAATATGAATGGTGGACATTGATTCTCCCGAGTCTCTGGGGCGCGCCTGACCGAAAACTCAATCAGGCTGCTGCCTCCCCGACCACTCCTTCAGCCTTGGTGATCCGAGCAATCTCGTCGATGGTGGTCATCCCTTTCATGGCCTTGAGCTTGCCATCACCCATCAAGTTGCGCATGCCCGACGCCAGGGCCGCCTGGCGGAGTTTGGTGATAGGGGCCCGCTCCATGGCCAGTTGCCGCAATTCGTTGTTCATGATCAGCAACTCGAAAATACCCCGCCGCCCGCGGTAACCCGACCCGCTGCATCGCTTGCAACCCGCCCCCTTCATGAACTTGGCCTGGGCGAGATCCTCGTCGGTGAACTGCAGGACCTTCAGGAGAAACTTATTGGGGGCGGGATCATCGACTTTGCAGTCCGGGCAGATCACCCGGACCAAACGCTGGGCCATGATGGCCTGGATGGAACTGGCCACCAGGAACGGCTTGACGCCCATGTCGATGAGCCGGGTAATGGC
>JBHHVM010000514.1:0-2705 GCA_046754265.1 Phycisphaerae bacterium | reverse complement strand
GGACCGGGGCCTGACCCAAAGGCGCCCAGCCCGCTCATAAAACAGCAATCCCTGGCCCGAGGCCGAGCAGTTGATGTGCGCACTCGGCCCGCGACCCATCATGGCTGTCTGATTGAACAGGATCACCCGGCGCACATCGTTGGGCAGCCGGGTCGAATCGCTCATGTCCAGCACCGCACTGCTGCTCTTGCGATTGGGCAACCGGAAGGTGAATTTTGCCCGGCGGGCCAGGACCACACGGTCCCCACTGCGGAGCAACTGATGCCGCGTCCGCCGGCCGCCGACTTCCACCTCCTTGGCGGCGAACAGGAAATAATCGTCGTCCACCCTGGCGATGTCAGCGTGCCGTTCCGAAAGATCGGCATAGACGGGCACGTCGGCCGGCTTCAACGAAGCGGCCCGGCCCAGCGACAGCCTTTCGCCCCGGTGCAACAGATAGCTGCCCCCGCCGTCGACCAGCAACAGCAGCCGTTCGGGCAAATCGCCCGCAGCCGCCGCCCCCATAGCCACGGTCTCAGCCAGGGCCGGCCGCAGATCCTTCACCCGCACATGTCGGTCCCCAGACCGAGGGGCCGGCGAACCGATCGACTGGCCTAGTGGTGACGCCCGCAGGCTAAGCAGCAACCCGTCCAACTCGCGAAGCTGTTTGAGCCCCTTGTGAACCCACGACGCCTTGGGCAGCAGATGGCTTAACCGCAGCACCTGTTGCAGCGCATCATCGAATCGATTCTCGACCACCGCCCGCAGCGCTTGGCCGGCCTGTCCCACGGCTTCATCCAGTTCCCGCCGCAACGGCAGATGGTCCCCCAACGCTCCCAACGCCGCGAGATCGTCGGCCGCTTGACTCACCTTACCCGCCTCGAGCGCTTGCCGGACGCGGGCCAACATCTTCTCGGCGATGACCGCTTCGACCTCAGTCGCCCGCACCGATTGTGGGTCCAACGACCTGGCTCGATCGAACCGGGCAATAGCCTCGCGAATCTGGCCGCCCGCCAGCAACCGCTCCACCTCGTCGAGCTTCTGGTCAGCCTCAGCCGTGTGGCGGTCCACCTGCCGGCGCAGGTCTTCGACCACCGGATCGTCGCCGGATGCATCCGCCAGAATCTGCCGCCCCCCCGCCAAGGACCCCCGCTCGATGCGACGACGGGCAGCCGCCAGCCGCAACCGCCGCGAGTTGTCCTTCCGCATCTCCTCCTCTGCCACCACCTGCACCTGCCCCCGCAGCTCGGCGATCTCCGCCCGCCGGGTGCCGGCCGCCTCCGCCTTGGTCAGGTCCAAAAGCGCCTCGGTGAACCGATCCGCCTTGAAATGAACCCGGGCCCGGGCCAGAAACCTGTCGGTCAGCTTCTCCAGCACCGCCGCCCCCCGGCGGTGCTCGCGGATATCCGGCTCGGTGGCCAGGCGAAAGGCCTCATCAAATCGGCCCGCCTTCAGGGCATTTTCCGCGGCCTTGAGGCGGACGATCAACAGTCGGCTGAGCATCACGAACTCCTGTCCGTTAACCAGACCACCTCTCCAGGCAGCCCCATCAACAGATTCGCAACTCCCACCAATCTATTCTCCACCAACCCCCCATTTTTGGCCAACCCAACCGATTATCGGCCGCAACGCCCTCGCCCGGTGACCGCTGAGGGCAATGGACAAGCCTAGCGGTCGCCCTACAGTGATTGCGGACACGGAGACCGAGGACGGTGGTAGATGGCTCGTCCATGTGCATGTCGAGTATGCCCCGTCTGTAAGGTGGAAACCGTTCCATGCCCACGATAATGAGGTCCGGCCCATATCGTATTTATTTCTACAGTCACGAGCCCAACGAGCCACCTCACGTCCATGTTGACCGCGATGATCTGAGCACCAAGTTCTGGCTCGAGCCGGTCGCCTTGGCCCGAAACCTGGGCTATAGTGCTAAGGAGCTACGCACTATCGAGCGAATAGTCACAGAGCATCGAGACGAGCTGTTGGAGGCCTGGCATGAGCACTTCGGACATTAGGCCTGGCGAGGCCGTCAAAGATGTGCGCATCGATGACGACACCCTCGGCGTAGACCTTGCCGATGGCCGCACGATCACCGTCCCCCTGGCTTGGTACCCGCGCCTGCTTCATGCCACACCCCAGCAACGTTCCAATTGGCAAATCAGCGGCGGCGGACACGGCATCCATTGGCCCGACATCGACGAAGACCTGAGCACCGAAGGGCTCCTGCGCGGGGCGCCGGCCCCACGCCGGAGAGTTGAGTCGCGTTGATCCAAGAAACGCACTGCTGCCTGGTCAAGGCATGCGCCGGATTCTCAAACGCTCGACCACGGACTATTTTGGCCTCCGCTTCGAATACTTGCCCTCCGAACGAAACGAGGTCTGAGTAACACAATCAGGCCGATTACGTATGGTCAGCCAATACTCCTCTCGTACATCATCGTCGATCTGAACGACGCCCGGATAGTGCGTATCGTCGCCGGACTTCTTGCAGCCCGAAATCCAATACTCCTCGCCGGTTTCGACGTCGAAGTAGTTGGTTTTGTATCCATCGCCCTTCAGCGACCGGAACGATTTACCCCGGTAATAGAGAGTCTTGCCGCTGTCGCTGAACTCGACGCGTCCAATGCGGGCCGGACCGGACAATTGATCCCCTTTGAATTCAATGTACTTAATCTGGGCTTGCATGATCAGGCCTCTCTGGACGGTGTCGATCATCCGCAGTGCGTGAC
>JBHHVM010000513.1:0-2709 GCA_046754265.1 Phycisphaerae bacterium | reverse complement strand
CGCCAGACCGTGCCACCCCTGCCCTACTTTGTGCCGCCTAAACTGTCATGCACCCCTTTCAAGGTGTCCTTTCTTTTTCGCAACGTAGCCCTGTGTGGCGGTGAGGCGCGGATGCGGTCTGCGCTTGGGGAGTGAGGGTCTTGAACCGACGGCGATAGGGGTAGCCGGTTTGTCGGCCGTGGGGGAATCGACTATGCTGGTCAACTGCTTTGGGCTGAGCCCCCGGCGGCGGGTGTATTGCCGGGGCCGGGCCGGGCTGCATTTCTGCACGTGTACGGTACAGTTTGGTTGGACTTGGCGCCCGGTTGGGCGGAGGGACACGACAAATCATGGATGCCAAGGCGGCAAGAGTCGAGCAGATTTCCATCTTTTTGAGCAATCGCCCCGGGGTGGTTGCGGACTTGTGTGCGGCCCTGACGGAGCAGCACATCAACATTAGAGCGCTGACCGTGTTGGACACGACGGACATCGGCACGTTTCGGATGGTCGTGGACGACGCAGAGCAAGCCAAGGAGACGCTTCAAGTCGCTGGGGCGTCGTACGTGGTGGTGCCGGTGATGGCGCTGCCGATCAAGAACGCCCCCGGAGCGTTCTCGGACGTGGCCCGTATCATGGCGGACAACGGGGTGAACATTGAATACGTGTACGCCAGCGCCATGATGGGGACGGATCGGAGTTTGGGGATCTTTCGGGTCAGTGACTTAGAGAAGGCGCTGAGTTTGGATTACCCGTAGGGGAGGGCTTGATTCAGGCTTGGGACGTGCTTCGCATTCGACATGCCGTTGGGCAGGCCACGGGCGCAGAAGACCCCCCGTGGGCGTGCGGCCCTTGCCGCACGCCCGTCTTGCTGAGGCGGCCCGCCCGTTTGCGACACGTGTTTATTTGGGCAGGTTCTTGAGCAAGCGTCCCGAGACCGTGTACTTGCTGCCGTCCAGGGTGATCTGAACCCCGGCTTCTTCCAGGTGATTCAGATAGCGAAAGACGGTGCGACGCGAGCAGCGCAGCTTTCGTCCCATGCTATCGACGCTGGCCCCGCGCTGCATCAACTGCACCATTCTGAGTTGCCGGCCGTAGATGGTTCGATCTCCTTCAAGTTCATGAATGAGCCGGTCGGCGGTTTTTTGCAGCTTGGCGTCTTTGGCAAACAGCTTTTGTTTGCGCGCCAGACGCAGGGAAGCGTGGACGGTAAAGGTCTCGGTGAAATCGGCACGGTTCTTGACGTTCTTGGCCATAATTGATCCCGCTTTCGAAGATAGCCTCCAAATACCCATCGCGCGCCGGCACTGTCCATGGGATTCGCAGCACGCTCTTGTCGTCGAACCGGAACTGGTTTTCCCGGGATTGAGCCGCTGCGCCGGGCCCGACCAGGCCCGGGTCACACGCTGCCAGCGTGTCTTCACATCGGAGCTACCCTAGCGTTTTCGGGGTTGGGTGACAAGCCTTTGTCCGCCCAAAACCTTGTTTTTGGCGAGTGGGGCATTGGGTTGCGTGGGCGCACTTGGGCCCCTACAACCGGCAGCACGATGAATCCAAGAACGCTCGGTTACATGGCCTGGGCAAAAATGCACAGGCCTGCGCGGTATGAGTTGACCGGTAGCGGGGTGCCAACAGTGAGTTCGTCTGATCTGGGGATGGGCTGGTTGGACTTCGATTTCCGGGTTAGGGGCCCCTACGGCGACCCTGAACTGATACAGGCGATCGCCGATGCCCAGGCGGTGCCGCCGGCCTGGGTGCTCCCGGTGCCGGGCACAAGCACTGCGAACGTCGTGGCCCTGGCCAGTGTGACCCAGCCGGGGGGCAAAGTCATGCTGGAAAGGCCGGTTTATGACCCATTGGTGGGGGTCACCCGGCTGCTGGGCTTGGAAGCGGAGTATTTCGATCGCCGCCCGGACGCCGGGTTTCGGTGGGATCCGGGCGTCATAAAAGCCGGCCTGGCGCGGGGGGTGGCTGCCATTTGTCTGACCAACCTGCACAATCCGTCGGGCCAGCTTGTTCACCCGGACGACATGGCGGAGTTGATTCGACTGACCGGTGACCGTGGGGTTCACTTGATTGTGGACGAGGTGTACCTGGATTACGCCCGAATCAATGGTGGGTTGGAGACATTAAGAGTCACAGGAACGGCTGAGCACGTCATCAGCACGAATTCACTGACCAAAGTCTACGGGCTGGGGCCGATTCGGGCCGGCTGGCTGCTGGGGCACCCTCGGGTGTTGGAACGGGCCAAGCAGGTGGTGGACCTGTTGCACGTGAATCACCCGGTCGTCTCCGGGCGCGTGGCGGTGCATGCGATCGAGGTTTTGGACGCGTTGGCGGCGCGAACTCGGCGCATTCACGATGCGGCTTACCCAGTCTTCGCATCCTGGCTGGAATCGCGCCGGGATGTGCGGGGTTATGCACATGTTGGTGCGTTGTTTGCTTGGCTTCGACTTCCCGAGGGGTGCTCGGCAGAAGTTTGGACAGCCCGGCTTTCGGACCGCTTTGAGACAAACGTGGTTTCGGGTCATTTTTTTGGGGACGATGGCCACGTTCGGGTGGGGTTCGGGGTGGCGCCCGACGTGCTGGCGGAGGGGCTTGCCCGGATGGGCGAGGCGTTGGATGTCCTGTAGGGGGGGGTGCATGACAGAATCGGCGGGCCCAAGAACGTGGGGCACGTCGTTGTTCCGCGCGAGCCCCGGCGCGCCGGGGTTGACCTGCCGTTTTGGCTCG
>JBHHVM010000512.1:0-2722 GCA_046754265.1 Phycisphaerae bacterium | reverse complement strand
CGTTCTTAAGCCCCTCTCGATAGATGGCTTCGGCCAGCACGGTGGCCGTGGTGGTGCCGTCGCCGACCTCGTCGGAAGTCTTGCTGGCGACCTGGTTGACCATTTTGGCGCCCATGTTCTGGAAGGGCTGGGGCAGTTCGATTTCCTTGGCCACCGTCACGCCGTCCTTGGTGACCCGCGGGGCGCCGAAGGATTTTTGGAGGATGACGTTTCGGCCCACCGGTCCCATGGTGACTTTGACGGTGGCAGCCAGCTTGGTCAGGCCCTCCAGGATTTCCTGGCGGGCGTCCTGGCGATACATCATTTGCTTGGACATCGGTATGTTGCTCCTTGGCCTGGTGGCCTACTTGTCGGTCACCGCCAGAATGTCGCTTTCGCGCAGGATGACGAACTTGTCGCCGTTCATTTCCACTTCGGTGCCGGAGTATTTTCCGTAGAAGACCTGGTCGCCGACCTTGACCGCAACCGGGCCTCGCTTGCCGCTGTCCAGCAGTTTGCCCGGGCCGACGGCCACGATTTTGCCGTTCAGGGGCTTTTCGCGGGCGGTGTCGGGAAGGACAATGCCTCCAGCGGTCACTTCTTCCGCTTCGAACGGCATCACCAGGACGCGGTCATCCAGCGGGCGGAATTTGATTTTGGTCTTTGTGGCTGTCGCTGCCATGGCTGTCTTGCTCCGTGTATCGTTTGTTACGTTTGTTTGCCATTCCGACGGCCGGCGAAGCGCCGACCGCTACGATCCAGCACTCGGACGCTACCGAACAGGGCGCGTCCCGGGCGCCACGTGGTTGCACGTGGCCCCTAATACATATCCATGTCATCCATGCCGGGGCCTTCGCCGTCGGCATCTTTGTCTTCGGGCTTTTCGGTGATGATGCAGTCGGTGCTGAGCAGAATGCGGGCCACGCTCGAAGCGTTTTCGATCGCGCTGCGCACGACCTTGGTGGGGTCGATGATACGGGCTTTGATCAGGTCTTCGTATTCGCGGGTCTCGGCGTTGAAGCCAAAGGCCCCGGTCTTGCTGGCGACCTTGTACTCGACCACCCCAGGCCCGGCGCCCGCGTTGACGGCGATCTGCCGGAGCGGAGCCGACAGGGACTTGCGAACCACGTCGATGCCGGTGTTCTCGTCGTCGCTGTTGCCCTTGACCGAATCCAGGGCCTTGGCACAGCGGACCAGGGCCACGCCGCCGCCGACCAGGATGCCCTCTTCGATGGCGGCCTTGGTCGCGTGCAGGGCGTCTTCGACGCGGGCCTTCTTCTCTTTGAGCTCAGCCTCGCTGGCGGCTCCGACCAACACCTGGGCCACTCCGCCGGAGAGCTTGGCCAGGCGTTCCTGGAGCTTCTCGCGGTCATAGTCGCTGGTGGTGGCGTCGATCTCGGCTTTGATCTGCTCGATGCGGGCCTTGATCTGGCCGGTCTTGCCGGCGCCTTCGATGACGGTGGTGTTGTCGGCGTCGACGCGCACCTTTTTGGCCTGACCCAAGTCACTGACGGTCAGGCTGTCCAGGTTTCGCCCCAGGTCTTTCATGATGGCGGTGCCGCCGGTCAGGATGGCGAGGTCTTCGAGCATGGCTTTGCGGCGATCGCCGTAGCCCGGGGCTTTGACCGCACAGACTTCCAGGTTGCCGCGAATCTTGTTGACCACCAGCGTGGCCAGGGCCTCGGCCTCGACGTCTTCGGCGATGATGAGCAAGGGGCGCTTGGCCTTGGCGATTTGTTCGAGCAGCGGGACCAGCTTTTGGGCGCTGCTGATCTTGTCCTCGTGAATCAGGATGAAGGCCTTGTTCAGGGCCACTTCCATGGCGTCCTGATCGGTGGCGAAGTGCGGCGAGAGGTAGCCCCGATCGAACTGCATGCCCTCGACGACCTCGATGGTGGTCTCGGCTGTCTTGCCTTCTTCGACGGTGATGACCCCGTCCTTGCCGACTTGTTCGAAGCAATTGGCCAGGTGCTGGCCGATGGCGGCGTCGTTATTGGCGGCAATAGACGCCACGCTAACGATGTCGTCGCGGCTGGCGACGCGGATGGGCTTGGATAGCTTCTTGAGTTCGGCGACAACGGCATGGACCGCTTTTTCGATGCCGCGATTGAGGGCGTTGGCGTCCGCCCCGGCCGTGATCTGTTTGAGGCCCTGGGTGAAGATGGCTTCGGTCAGGACGGTGGCGGTGGTGGTGCCGTCGCCAGCGACCTTGCTGGACTTGCTGGCGGCTTCCTTGACCAGTTGAGCGCCCATGTTTTCGTAGGCGTCGGTCAGGTCGACCTCCTCAGCCACGGTGACCCCGTCTTTTGTCACGGTGGGTGAACCCCACCCCTTGTCGATGACGGCGTTTCGGCCTCGGGGGCCCAGGGTGACCTTGACGGCGTCGGCCAGTTTGGTGACTCCGGCCTTCAGGGCCGACCGGGCGTCGGCTTCAAAGGTAAGCTGCTTGACGGCCATATGTTGTATCTCCTTATCACAAGGCTGTTGACGGCGGTTTGGCAGAGCAAGGCGCGAGACCCTCCCCTACCGGTTGAACAAGAGGTAAGCACGCCAGGTGCCAGCAGGCCGGCGCCGGGCCAGTTTCGCTAAGTCTATAATCCACACGAGGTTACGGATGCGACCGGGTGCGCGTAGTGGGTCGGCGAGGCTGCCAGCTTGGCAGCATTGAACCGAGCGAGACCCCTGGGATGCCAATTTGACAGTGGGTTATCGTCAGGTGGTTTGGGATGTGTTGGACCAGAGA
>JBHHVM010000511.1:0-2725 GCA_046754265.1 Phycisphaerae bacterium | reverse complement strand
GTACTCTCCGCCGACGGTGCCGCAGACGGTCTGATTCTCGACGGTGCAGGAGCCGTCCGGCAGACAGCAAGCGCCGGTTGGTTGTGGACACGGATTGGGCGTGCAGGGAACGTTGATGCCCATGAAAGTCCCGCCCTGGGCGACGCATTCGCCGGCAGGGGCCAGGCCACAGGAACCGACGCCGTCGCAACAGGCCCCGGTGGGGACCGGGCAGGGGTTGGGGAAACAGGAGGCTCCATCGCCCTGGTAAGTGCCGCCGGCTGCGGTGCAACTGGCGGCGGTTTGGACGACGCAAGAGCCGTCGGGCAGGCAGCAGGCGCCGGTGGGCTGGGGGCATAGGTTGGGCATGCAGGTGGTGTCGTGGCCCTGGTACAGGCCGCCCGCGTTGATGCAGTCGATTTGGGTCTGCACCAGGCAGGATCCGTTGCCATAGCAACAAGCCCCCATCGGTTGGGGGCATGGATTGGGCGTGCAGGAGGAGCCGTCGCCCTGGTAAGTGCCGCCGACCGTATTGCAGCCGGTCAGGTCGCGGACGGTGCAAAGTCCGCCGGCCGTGCAGCAGGCGCCCACGACGGCGCCGCACTGGTCCGTGTCGACGAAGAAGGCGTCCAGCCCGGACTCGTTGACACTCTGCGGGTTGGCGTCGTTGGTGGTGAATCGGAGGGTCATGGTGTTGGTCAGCACCACACCGGCGGCGTCGAGATCAGCCTGTTCGATGAGGTGGCTGCGCCAGGTGAGGGCCCCGTTGGTGTCGTGGCGAGCGATCTCGGTCCAAGGTCCAGCCCCGCCGTTGCTCTCGATTTCGACGATGAGGGCATCGACGCCCCCGATGGTGTCGGTCAGGTAGAGATAGTAGTCGTAGCCGATGCGCACGTTGCCGGCTGACATATCGATGACCGGGGAAGTCAGTTGCACGGCGCCGTTATCGACGTCGGAGTTGCCGGCGGTGTTTTGGGTGAGAAAGCATTGGCCGCTGCCATCGGAGTCGTTGGCGGGGTCGTAGGCCCAGGTGGGATCGTTGATAGGGAAGCCGCGCTCCCAGTCTCCGCTGATGGCACCGAGGTTGGTGGCGATCCATCCCTGATCGGTTTCGAAGTTGTCGGCGAACAAGGTGACGAACTCGCTGACCGGAGCGATGAAGTTCGAGACCGGTGCGCTGCCGGGTTGGAAGACAGACCCGGTCGTGCTGCCTTGGGCACTGAAGTAGAATTCGGGCGTGTCGCCGCACAGGGGGGGCGGCAGCGTGCCCTGGTAGGAGTCGCCGCCGAGCGAGGTTAGCGGTACATCCTGGAAGAGGCCGCCGTCGTAGCGGTAGTGCAGGGTCGGGCTGCCCGGCACCAGGGCTTCGCCGATGCTGACGACGCGGACGTCGATCACCACGGGCGCCCCGGGGCGCATGGTGGTGGGGATGCCCCCTGGGAAGCCGATGCTGGTCCCGACATTGGTGGCCCCGTGGCCGACCAATGAGAACACCTGCGGGCCTGACGGTACGTTGAAGCCGACGACCTCGATGGTCCACGTTCCGGGCTCGGGGTTATCGACCAGGACTTGCTCGATGTTGTTGACGTGATCTTCGACCGTTCGGACGGCAGGGGCGGCTGGATTGGCCAGTCCGCCGAGGGTCCAGGGAAAATGGCGGACTCCCGAGGGGCTGAAGACGCGCAGGTCGAGATCGTTGACCAGGGCTGGGTCGACGTTGGGCGTGCCGGGCACGTCGTCCCAGGCCAGGGTGGCCTTGAGTTGGGGCTGGCCTGGGTCGATCACGGCGGTTCGGGTGTAGCTGGCCCCTTGGCTGACGCTGTTTTCGATGAAGGCGCCGGTGCGCATGAAGTCGATGGTTTGTTGGATGCGCACGGACCCGTAACCGGTCATGTAGTCGGGCCCGACGGCTTCGATGTCTTGGGCGTTGTGGGCCAGGAGTGCTTTGAGGGTGGAGTTGCGAAAGTCGGGCTGACCCGGGAATGACGCGCGAAAGTCCTGCAACAACAGTGCCGACAACCCGCAGACGGTCGGTGAAGCCATGGAGGTGCCGCAGAACGTGGTGTAGCTGGTATCGGTTGAGGCTGAGCATGACGTCACGCCGCCGTCGCCGCCCACCTGGCATCCCGGGGCGGATACGTCGGGCTTGATCCGGCCATCATCGGTGGGGCCCCAACTGGTGAACCAGGTCACCGAGTCGTCGTTGGAGTTTAGCGCGCCCACGGTGACGTGGTTCTTGGCGCAGGCTGGCGGGGCGGTGGTATGGTAGGTGGTTCCACAACGGCCTGAGCTTCGTTCGTTGCCGTTGGCCCAGACGATTCGGAAGGGTGCGCCGCCGACGCTGATGCCGCCGTTGACGATCGAGTCGATGACCGTGGCTGTCACGCCGTAGTCGCCTTCCCACTGGCAGGGAAAGCCGTTCGGGGCGGTGTTGGTCCCGATCGAATTGTTGGAAATGTGGGCGCCGTAGACGTTGATGGCCTCACCGTAGTCGAGCTCCATGTCGCCGGGGTCGGTGTAGAGGAACCCGGGCTGCAATCCGCCGGCCTGTTCGAATCCGTAGGACTCGATGGTGACGCCCGGTGCCATTCCGCGGTAGGCGGGGTTGGCGATGCCGGCCCCTCCGATGGTCCCGGACACGTGGGTGGCGTGGCTGGATAATCCGGATCCGTCACGGGCTGTGAGGCGGCCCTGGAAGTCAACGTGTGTCGCTCGGGCGGTTCCTCCATCGTAGACCAGCACGGTT
>JBHHVM010000510.1:0-2751 GCA_046754265.1 Phycisphaerae bacterium | reverse complement strand
GTTCCCTGGGATCGAAAGCGCCCCAGTGACGCTACCTGTCTCTGAGCCCGCAGAACCCTGGCTAACTCTTCGCGGTTGCGGCGCAACTGATAGGCTTGCCGGGCAACCGTACGGCTTTGAGCCAACGCCGGTCGTAGTCCGATCCGCTCGGTGCTTTTTTTGAGTCTATCCAGCAGGGCTGGTTCGTCCAACTGGCCCAGCGACTGGCCCTGATCCACCAGATGTTGAACCAGGTCCTCCAGGATGGCGTGGTGCAGCTTGCCCACGTCCACGTCGGCTAGCTCGGCCTGGGGGCGCTCCGACAGTTTTAGGTGATAGTCGGCGAAATGCTGGAAGGGGCAGGCGGCAAAGCGCTCCAGCCGCGACACGCTGGCGGTCAACGGTTTGTCGATTAACCGATCGACGACGCCGGGGCTGAGCACCGCGTTGTTGGCATAGGTCAGGGATTTCAGGGCCCGGCCCAAGGGGCCGCTCAGTGCCGGATCGGCCCGGGCCGACTCGTAAAGACCGTTCCAGGACGTTCGGATCGGTCCGTCGCCGTCGGGCGATTCGGGGCGGGCCCGAAACTCCAAGGCCAATCGTGCAGCCACGTCGCCCGCCGTCCGGAGAGTCTCTAATCGCCGGTGGATTAGCGGGTCGGGTTCGATCTTTTCCAACAACCGATCGCAACCGGCCCGCAGGTCCGCGGCGAAGGGTGAAATCCGAAGGGGTACACCCTGTTCATCGGTCGCGGGCCAAGTGACCACGGTGGTCTGGCTGGCCCGGGTCAGGGCGACGTACACCAACAGACGCTCTTCCAGAATCCGCTGCCGACGAGGCGTGCCCACCACCAAGCCTTGCTCGGCCAGCCAGGTGCGGTCTTCATCGTTGAGAATCGCCCCTTCGCTGCCGGTGAAGGGAAAGATCGAGTCGTTGAACCCCAGCACCACGGCCGCTTTGATGGCGGGGTGGCGACTGCGCTCGATGGCTCCGACCAGGATCTGGTCGATCATGGGCGGGGCCAACCCCAGCGTGAACTGCGACAATCCCGCCTGGAGCACCACCGCCAATTCGTCCAGGGTCAGGGTTTGATCGGCCAGGGCGTCGGCTAGGTCGTCGATGAAGGTGACCACGTCCCGCCAGACCTGGCGGTGCTCCTCAGCCGCGTCCAGGTCGCCGTCCTGCTCGGCCGATTGGGCCCAGCGCTCGAGCCGGTCGGCGACGCTGAGTTTGTCCAGCACCTCGGCAATCCGCCGGGCCCACTCTCGTCCATTGGCCGGGGCGTCGGATTGTGCGGTCGCCAGCCAATCCCCCAGTTTGGCCATCAAGTGACGTCTGGTGGCATTGACGCGCCGGGCAAGGTCTTGTTGGTTAGCGCCTGGCGTCGGGGCGGGTTGGTTCAATTCGCCGACGCGGCACTCCTTGCTGACCGGATTCCACGACGGGCCGTTCCACAAGCTCAGCCCGGCGATGCCGTAGGCCAGCAGAAAATTCTCCAGCTCGTCGGCGGCCTGCTGCGACACGCCCAGCAGGTCCGTCTTGACGATCAGCCGGACCGAATCGACCGACAGGTCCTCCCTGGCTATGGCCACCAGGCTGCCCAGCAGCTCGACCAAGGGGTGGTGGGCGATGGGGCGACGCCGATCGATAAAATAAGGAATACCGCTTTCGTTCAAGGCGGCGGAGATCAAGTCGTGATAGGGTTCCAGGTCGCGGCAGATCAGGGCGATATCGCGATAGCGCAACGGGTTCTCTTCACGTTGCACCCATTGACAGACGCGCGACACGGCATAGGCCACTTCCGAGCGTCGGTCCGGCAGGCCCACCAGCTCCACGCCCAAGGGCCCTGCCCTGGGATTATCAGGCTCGTGGCCAGGCCCGGTGGATTCGTCGCCGAACAAGTGCCGTTCCATGTAGGCCAGGCGCGGATTGTGGGCAAATCGCGGCGGCGGATCGGGACGCAAATTGACAGGCTCGATGACTTCTATGCCTGTGCCGGAGAAAACGTCGGTTAGCCGGCTCAGGGTGCGCAGCGGCTTGGCGAACAGCGAGGTAGGGTCCGGGGGTGCCGATCCCGACGCAGCCGGCTTGATTTGATCCGGGTCAGCCATCACCGTCACCTGGACCCCCGACGCCACCGACGCCAATCGGGCCAGCAGCAGCGATTCGGTCCGGGTATAGCCGGCAAAGCCATCCACCCAGATTTCGGCGCCGGTCAGCCAGGGTGTCCGGTCCACGCGCTGCCGGGCCAGGTCCAGGTACTGGGACGGATCGACTTTTTGATCGCCCAGATACTCCCGGTAGGCTGTATAGAGCAGGTGCAAGTCAGCCAGTTTTCGACTTTGGATGGGATCGTCGGAAGCGGCGGCGGCATCGGCCAGGTCTTGGGGCTCGACCGCCTCTTGAAACAACTCTCCCACGGCCTGGGCCAGGTGTTCGATGAAACCGCCGAACCGCTCAGCCCGGCGGTAATACTGAAGTCGGCCTTGGAGTCGGCCCATCAGATACCGCAAGGTCATGGCCCGCCCGTTGAGGCTCAGGGCGACGCGCTCCAATGGGAGGCCGTCGGCCAGGATGCGTTCGGCCAGGCGGGCAAAGCCCATCACCTCGGCCCGATGGCTACTCCCCAGCCGTGGATCGGCGATCAGGGCCCGCTCGGTTTGGAGCGCAGCCTGCTCGGGAACCAGCACCAGCAGCCTGGCCCCGGCCACGGGAGAATCGAGCAGCCGGCGGCGCACCGGCATGTCCTGGGGGGAGACGAGCAGCAGCCCG
>JBHHVM010000509.1:0-2751 GCA_046754265.1 Phycisphaerae bacterium | reverse complement strand
CCATGTCCAACCCGTACGTCCCGAACGACACCAGGTGCGACGCGATCCGATTCAACTCGGCGAACACCACGCGGATATACTGGGCCCGCGGCGGAGCCTCCTTACCACATAGACGTTCCACCGCCAGGGCGAACGCCTGGTTGTTGTTCATCCCGGCCAGATAGTCCATCCGATCCGTGTAGGGAATGAACTGATACGGCTGAACGTTCTCCCCAATTTTTTCGGCGCAGCGGTGCAAATACCCGATGTGTGGAATGGCCTCGAGCACCATCTCCCCATCGGCCCGCAGCACAATCCGCAGCACGCCATGCGTGGCCGGGTGCTGTGGACCCATGTTGACCAACAGCTCTTCGGTCTCCAGGTCGCCCTGGACGGACTTGTCCAAGTCCATCAACACATCGGGATGAGATTCAAGCACCGTATCACTCATTCGATTCGAACTCTTCACCCATCATCAAACCGGCTGCCGACGACGATTGCGGAAAAAACTCCGCTTCATATTCAGCGTTGTCCAACGGGTGAACGCCAAGGCACAACGCCAAATGCTTATCGGGCACGTTGCTTCTAAGATAGTCCCAGATCAAATCCTGACGCTCAGCGATTCCTTTGTTCTTGAACCGATTGCTCCCCACGATGACGCGAATGTGCCCTGGCGACGATTCGAAAATCCGAATCTGACCCACCTCACCTTTGCCCACGAATCCATCCAACGATACACGAATGGCGCGGGCCGCCCTTACGAGATCCGTTTTCTTAACCACGGCACCACTCCAATATCACGATGGGAGACCCATCGCAAGAACGACCGGGCATCAGCAGCCTTGAAATCACCGGGAGAACGGTACCGTATTGCCTTCTCACCCGTCATGGTCCATATGCCTTGAATCTTCGCAAAACTGTTCCGGACCTCAGTCTCGCGGGTAAGCCGTTGTTCGAGGCCCGTGTGCATCAGCAGCAACTCTAGATCGTGGCTCATGAATGTCGCGCGCAAATGCGACCAATCCAGGGCGGTGCAGATCGCAACTTTGAGGCAACATTCAACCGCATAGCCCGCCATGTATACCGCTCCGCCATAACACCTGCCCTTCAACAACACTCTGGATTCTCTTAACCGAGTCTGCACCAGACGATCAAGCACGCGGCGCTCGATGATGGTTTTCCTGGAAAGCTGGGCCACCACCTGACGACTCCACTAATGCCGCGGGCTCAACAACTCGTGCTCCGTTGTGCCTGGGATCCCGTGATACTCCACCGGGAACGCATAATCCTTACGCAACGGATGACCCGGCCAATCGTCCGGACACAGGATCCGCCGTGGGTCGGGATGCCCCTCAAACACGATCCCCATCAGGTCGAAGGCTTCACGCTCGTGCCAGTCGGCTGCCTGCCACACGTTGGCCACCGACGGAATCCGCGGATCGTCCCGGTCCACCTCGACGCGGACCGCAAACTCGTGCATCCAGGGTAACACCTCGCCCGGTCCGCCGGCCGGTATGCTCAGCAGGTCATACACGGCTGCCAGCTTGTTATCAGCCAACAAATCCAAGGCGGTAACACACCGCAACATGTTAAAACTCAGCCGAGTATCGCCCTTTAAGAACTGAGCCACGTCAGGCCAGCGCCCGGCTGTCACCAGCGCATAGGGATGCCCACCCCCCAGAGCCGTATCCTGGATGGAGTCCCCGAATTGCTTTTTCAAGACGTCGCAAATCTCTTCCGGAGCCATCAAATCCCTACCGCGCCAACGTCATCTCATTTTAAACTCGCTACTCGAACTCGCCTAAGCCAGCACTTCCTCCCGATGACCGACCATTGGATCCTTGGCCCGCGTCTGGTGCTTGATCATGTCTTGAAGCCGCATCAGCCCTTCCAACAGCGCTTCGGGGCGCGGCGGGCAACCCGGCACGTAGATATCCACCGGGACCACCAGATCCACGCCCTTGACCACGTGATACCCGTGCTTGAAATAGGGCCCACCCCCCACCGTGCAGGCCCCCATGGCCATCACGTATTTGGGTTCGGGCATCTGGTTGTACAGCCGCTTGAGCCGCGAGGCCATCTTGTAGGTCACCGTGCCCGCCACGATCATGAGGTCCGACTGACGCGGGCTGGCCCGAAAAGCGCCGGCCCCAAAGCGGTCCAGGTCGAACCTCGAAGCCCCCACCGCCATCATCTCGATCGCGCAGCAGGCCAGCCCGAACGTCATGGGCCAGACGCTGCCGCATCGGCCCCAGGTGATCGCACAATCCAGCGACGTGACCATCAACCCTTCTTCGAAGCGGTTTTCGATCCAACTCATGGCATGGCCTCGACACCTGAAACCTGACGCTCCCCCTGCGTATCGGTGGCCGTGGCCCGGACCCAATCCAGGTACCCGTATCGCCACAGATACATAAAGCCCACCACAATCACGCCGAAGAAAAACAACATGTCGTACAGCGCCACGGTCCGAAGCTGCCGCAGGGCCTCACCCGTCGCCCCCGTCCCGCCCCCGTACACCACCGCCCACGGCCAAAACAGGGCGATCTCCACGTCGAAGATGATGAAAACCAACGCCACCACGTAAAACCGCAGATCGAACTGCACCCAGCCCTCCCCGATCGACGGCTCGCCGCACTCGTAAATGGCGTCCTTTTCGGGATGGCTGATCCGGGGCCGAACGAAACGCCCCAACATCAACCCCCCAAAACAAATCAAGAACCCAGCCACAATCAACATACAAACGCCCACCACCAGCATCACACTGGGGGC
>JBHHVM010000508.1:0-2754 GCA_046754265.1 Phycisphaerae bacterium | reverse complement strand
CTCAACGCGACCACCGCGAAACCTACGTCAATCCATTAAGCAAAATATAGACCGCCCGTCAACACGTACATGTTGAGCGCTTTGTCCCAACGAGCCGCGAACTTCAGTTCGCGCGGACCCCCACACTGCGGGAATCACTCCCCAATGCTGTCCGCCAGCTTCCTGAAGCGCTCCTCGTTGCGGATGGACTTGAAGTCGTCATCCTTGAGCATGTGGTCCGCGTCGTCCCACCCAGCCTCGATGGATTTTTCAAGCCAGGCATAAGCCTGTTCCTTGTGCCCTGCCAAACAGTGAAAACAAGCCAGGTTGTACATGGCCCCATCGTCCTTGGGCCTTAGCTTCTGAATGTCCTCCGCCAACCCGATGGCTTTGTCGTAGTCCCCGCTTTCATAGGCCTGGTTCATCTTGCGGGAGAGCTTGCGGTACTCACCCATGGTGTCCTTCAACTGCACCGGGGCCGGTTCGACGCCGGTCTCCTTGTATTGCGACAACCAATGCACCGCCGCTTCCAACGCGGGCTTGAACCCCCAAGGCCCACGATGACCCGCCACGGCCAGCTTGCCGTCCTTGCCGATCAGATACACCCGGTCAGGCCAACCCTGGTAGGCCTTCTCCGCGGCGTTGTCCATGTTGTCCACCAGGCACGGAATGGTCAGCTTCTTGTCAGCCACCAACCTGGCAGCCACCGCGCAGCGCTCGCCGAAGTTCTTGTGCTCGCTGATCCCCATCTCCTTGGCATAGCCCACCGGATACTTGTCGTCCGAGGCGTGGGCTTCGCTGATGTAAACGATATACACCGCGGCAATATCCTTAAAATCCTGGTAGGCCTGTTCCATCGCGCCAACCTGGCGCAAAAAGGGCGGTCACGTATAGCTGCCGAAGAACAGCAGCACGGGTCGGTCGCCCGTGTAACTGGCCAGGTTGACCTTGGCATCCCCCTCCAACGTCTTGAGCGTGAACGTCGGGCCTATCTGCCCGGCCTGGGGGCCCGCGGTCCGAAGCGGCGCCTGGCAACCGGCGCACGCAACCCCAGCCGCCGCCAGTGCGGCAATACTCAGTCTTCGCATGGTCTCCTCCTGGGGCCCGCCGTGGGTTAGGGGTCACTCTCCTCACACATCTTACCGACTCGGGGGACTTTTCTGCAAGCCCGGACTAAATTGGACCCCGCCCAACGGACCGTCTTGGATTCGATCGCCCAGCCGGCGTTTGGCGTCCCAGCGTGATGCCGGTATCATTGCCGGGCGTCCGCCGGCCCGGGTCGCCGAACGGACCTGACCCACTCATCCGGAAAGGGCAACCCATGAACCAGCCGAATAAATGCAGGCCCGCTCCTCTTGGAGCCTATCGGGCGTTGGTGGCGGCTTCATGCCTCGCGGTGTTCGGTTCCAGTGACACATTGGGTCAATGGAAGCAATTCGGCGGGCCAGGCCAAGCGTTCAAGGCCGACGGCGGGAAGCTGGCGTCGGATTGGCCGGACCAGGGCCCCCCGACGATCTGGCGGCGAGAGTTGGGCGAGGGCTACTCCGGTATCCTGGCCGATTCCGGGCGCCTGTTCACCATGTACCGCGCCGAAGATAAAGAACGCATCGTCAGCCTCGACGCCGCAACCGGCAAAACCCTGTGGGAACACGGCTACGACGCCGAACCGCGCGAGGGGCACGGCAAGAAATACGGTATCGGTCCGCGGGCCACGCCGCTCCTGACTGGGGGGCGTCTTTACACCATCGGCATGGCCGGCCTGATGCACTGCCTCGACGCCACCGACGGCAAGGTGCTCTGGTCGCACGACCTGGCCAAAGAGTTCGGGGCCAACGCCCTGTTCGGCGGGCACGCGTCCAGCCCCATCGAATACAAAGACAACATCATTGCGCTCGTGGGGGGCAAAGGTGCCAGCATCGTGGCCTTCCAAAAGAAAGACGGCAACGTAGCCTGGAAGAACCTGAGTTTTCCAAACAGCTATTGCACGCCCAGAATCATGAAGATCCACGGCCAAGACCAGCTCGTGGCCTTCATGGGATCCGAAGTCATCGGGGCCGATCCCGACAATGGTGACCTCAAATGGCAGTTCCCCTGCCAGAACGAATGGAAAGAGAACATCGCCCTGCCGCTGCTGGTGGACGAAGACACCGTCCTGATCTCCTCCGTGCAGGTCGGCACCTATGCCCTAAAGATCGTCCAGACGGGCAGCCGGTTCGAAGCCCAAAAAGCATGGTTCACCAAGAAAATCCAGTTCTATCACGGAAACTCCGTGCAGGTGGGCGACTACGTCTACGCGTCTTCAGGGTTACGGGCTCCGCACTTCATCGCCGCTTTCAACGGCAAGACCGGAAAGATCGCCTGGCGCGAACGCGGATTCGCCAAAGCCAACGTCCTGCTTGCCGATGGCCGACTGATTATCCTGGACGAGGACGGAAACCTCGCCCTGGCCACCGCCACGCCACAGGACCTGGTGATCCACTCCAAGGTCAAACTGCTTGAAAAAGTCGCCTGGACCGCGCCGACCGTCGTGGGCCGGAAGCTCTACGTCCGCGATCAAAGCCATATTCTGGCATTGGACCTGAGTTAGCGTAGCGCGTCACGAAAGTCGAGTTTCTTCAGAGCCGCGCCCGTGAGGAAGCGGAGTCGTTGGCCCGTAGGGATACAGTGCCGTTCGACGCCCAGGAACCGCTCGCGCGATTCACTCCATCGAGTCCATGCCCGGCCAACCGGTTGTAGGGGACACGCGGGGTCACTCGGCTCCGGCCAGGCTATAGC
>JBHHVM010000507.1:0-2758 GCA_046754265.1 Phycisphaerae bacterium | reverse complement strand
CCATAACTCGGCATCAAGGCCCCGCCCCCAGCGCCTGCCAGGCCAACGTCTTGAGATTAAATAGCACGTGCAGTGCGATCGGCCCGGTCAGCGAGCCGCTCCGTTCATAGAACGCGCCCAGCACCACACCCAGGGCGATCAGCGTGGGCACCACCTGCGGCTGATCGGCGTGGGCCAACCCGAACAAGACCGCCGAAAAAATCACCGCGGGCCAGGCCCGACCGTAAAGGTTTCGCACCACCGTCTGAAAGATGCCGCGAAAGAAACACTCCTCCGCCACCGGGGCGATCACCGCCGCCCCCAGCCGCAAAACCCACACCGGCTCCGTCCCTTTTTGCAGCGCTTCCAGCACCGAATGTTCCGGAGGTTGATAGTCGGGCATCAGCCAATGCATGACCCCCTTGGTGGATTCAAAGATCGAATAGCACATCGCCATAGCCGCGACAACCAGCACCGCCCCCTGCCCGATGCGCAGCAGCACGCGCCCGTTTCCCAACACGAACCGCCTCATCCCGCCCTCAAAATACCGCGCCCCCAGCCACAGACAGGCCAACCCGCCCGCCGCCTGCACCCCAGCCCCAGCCGAAAGTCGATAGGCGCCCTCCCCGCCCAGCCATTCGATCACACTAGCCACCACCAGCGACGCGACGACGTAGCCCGCCGCCAGCGACATGACGATTTCCGGCGTCAACCGGTTAGGCCTCGCCGGCGAATCAGCCAACAGGTCACGCCGTCCCCGCCGGTACCAAACCACCACCGCCCCCAGCATCAACCCCAGCCCCGTCCAAAACAGGCCCGCGTCAACCGTCCCCAGCCACACCGCCGGCCGCTCCGCCGGAATGGCATCGTTGCCCGTGGTCTGTGTCGCAGCTAGACTCGCCCAAAGGGCCAACCGGAGGTTCATCGGTGCCGACTATATTGGACCGCATCCTCGAAACCAAGCGCCGCGAAGTTCAGGCCCAGCGCGCCGCCACCCCGCTGAACCAAGTGGTCCAAGCCGCCGCCGGCGCCGCGCCCCCTCGGGATTTCTACGCCGCCCTGTCCGCCCCCGCCCCCCAAGGCATCCACCTCATCGCCGAGATCAAAAAAGCCTCACCCTCAGCAGGCCTCATCTGCCCAAACTTCGACCCGAAAACCATCGCCCGCACCTACGCCGCCGCCGGAGCGTCAGCCATCTCTGTCCTCACCGACCCAACCTATTTCCAAGGTCGCCCCGAACACATCGCCCAAGTCAAATCCGCCGTCACCCTGCCCGTCTTGCGCAAAGACTTCATCATCGACCCCTACCAGATCCACCAGGCCCGCATGATCGGCGCCGACGCCGTGCTACTGATCGCCGAAGTGCTGGACCCTGACACCCTTAGCGCCTTCGCCGGCCTGATCCAAGACCTCGGCATGTCAGCCCTCATCGAGGTGCATCAACCCGACCATCTAAAAGCAGTCTTGGGAACCGTGGATTTTTCACCCAATCGCCGCCGCCTCCTGGGCATCAACAACCGCGATCTGACCATCCAAAAAACCAACGTAGCCCACACCGTCCGCCTATCAGCCCTGTTGCCCGAACCCAAACCGATACTGGTGTCCGAAAGTGGCATCACCACCCGCGCCGACGTACAAAAAGTCCAAGCCGCCGGAGCCAACGCCATCCTGGTAGGCCAAACCCTACTACAATCCAACGACCCCACCGCCAGCATCGGGCAACTATTAGGCACCCGCACCTGATCCGCATCCCGCGATCCAAACCCGCCGAAACCGCCAAGCCTACAACGCGACCAACCATCGTAGCGGCGGGCGCCCTCGCCCGCCGTAGACCGCCGAGAACGCCGATGCTGTGATCCGACCTCCTCTGGCAGACCATCCCAACCCGTGTTACACTGACAGAAATCAAAAAGCTCCGCATGGAATGCGGATCAGTCTGATTATTATCAGCGACCACGTCCCATGAGAGCAGTGCTTCGATGAACGACACTGAGTACAAGGCATTCGTCCAGTCCGCGTATGACGGCCAGATTCTGGTTGGCGTGGATCGAGTCTTTGCGCGAAAGCTATACACGGATGTTGCGACGTCTGCGATCGAGGAAGCAACCGGCGAAGCACCGATCGTCGCAAAGCTCGTTGTATGGTTCGCCTTACTCGCCTCGCCCCTCGCCATAGTCAGCAGCGCTGTTCTGGCGGCGGTCGCCTTTCATTGGTGGGCGCTTCTCATTGTACCAGTGGCATTCTTCTGGTGGATCTTGAACCGAGGAATGTCCGCGCGAGGCGACTCATCGATCTGGTTTCTTACCCTTACGGTGACCGCGGCAGTTTGTGTCCATTTCATGAATCTCTTGCCTACCCTGTGGATATCCGGCTTCGTGGCCGTCTTTGCCTTCGCTCTGTGGTGCGATCGTGGTCTTTACTGTGCGTCAACCTTCTTCCTCCGACTCTTCGTCTTGCGCAGTCGGCGAGCTCTTGAGGCATTCAGTGAGGGTATCACTATTCGAGAGGAAGGGGGTCATGCGGAGCCGAATAACATCCCGTGATAACCCGCGAGACAGAGCGCAACGTGCAGACGATGAAGGGCTTAGCGCGCCTCTTGCAGACGATCCACAGGCGTGTTATACGGACAGAAAACCAAAGTTCCGCATGTTATACGGATCAAGCTGATTATTGTTGGGATCATGGACGACCACAGTGCTGATTAACTGTTCCTATTGCCAGTCGCGAGTTGATGCATCGCTAATCGGCGAGAACACCGAATACGATCCCGAGTGTGACC
>JBHHVM010000506.1:0-2761 GCA_046754265.1 Phycisphaerae bacterium | reverse complement strand
ACCGGAATACTCTACTTCATGTCCCTCTTCGTCTACGTGGGAGAACTGTCCAGCCAACACCTGCTCACCCAACTGGGCTGGCCGATCTGAATTGATGAGGGTCAGGTTACTGAACGGCTCCGGACGGACCCGTTGGATCAGTTGTTCGGTTGACCCAAGCACGTTCCCTTCGACGTGGAACGCGATCCAAGACTGCTTCAACCAGTGTCATTAAAGTACGGAGTTATTCAGGACACGAGGGAACACGTCACCAAGGCAGCGGGACGCCAAGCCTGAAAAAACGGTCCCAGCGGGCCCTCCAGCATGGAACAAGATTCGCGGAGGTGGAAAAACATTAGCGTTTGCCATACGAGCCTGGCATTGTCGGTCCAGGGGATCGATTGGGCTTGATTCGATGGTTAGGACTTGGTAGCATCGGGGTCACGTTTGCTCGGGCGAGCCAAACCACTCCCGAGTCATTCACTTCGCCGTGCGTGGTTGGTGGGCTGAAAAAGGGCTGGAGAATGAAGCCCGAAATCTTGGTGGTGGAGGAAATCTGCCTGTGGGCGGCTGTGGCGGCTGCGCTGTGGTTTCTGGGGCGCCGCCGAGAGGGCCGGGGGCTTTTGGTGCGCGGTGGTGTGGGGGTGGTGATCGTGTTGCTGGGCGTGGTGGTGGCCTGGAAGGCCGATGCCGCCCGCCGGAGCCGCGTGAACCTGGCAGTCCTGGACTCGCTTCCAAATCTGGGCATGCCCGACGGGAGGTTTGTCAGTTCGGACGCATGTCAATCGTGCCACCCTGAGGCATTTGATTCGTGGCAGCACAGTTTCCACCGCAGCATGACGCAACGGGCTTCGGCGGCATCGGTGCTGGGTGATTTCGACGGCGTCAATCTCAAACGCAAACGAAACCGCTATAGCCTGGAGCGTCGAGGCGACGCGTTTTGGGTGGAAATGCCGGATCCGGACTGGGAACGGGCGCTGGTGGACCGGGGGATCAACCCGGACACTCGCGACGATGGGCCGCGGGGTTGGCAACAAGTGGTGATGACCACAGGATCGCATCATTTTCAGACTTATTGGGTGGGCAGCAAGCAGGGGCGGGAGTTACACAATCTGCCGTTCGCCTGGATGGTGGCGGAAAACCGCTGGATTCCCAGGGATGAGGCCTTTCTGCGCCCGCCGGGTATGCAGCGCTCGTTTGCACGGTGGAACGACAATTGTGTCGAATGCCATGCCACGGGCGGCGCCCCGGACCGGCATCCGGAAAACGGGATCTTTGACACGCGGGTGGCCGAGTTGGGCATCGCCTGCGAATCTTGCCACGGCCCGGGTGAGGAACACATTCGAGCCAACGCAGACCCGTTGCGGCGGTACCGGTTCCGAATCCGCGACGCGGCGGACCCCACGATCGTCAACCCAGCCAAGCTGTCACCGCGACGGGCGACGCACGTGTGCGGTCAGTGTCATGGGGCCAACGTGTTTCGAGGCAAGGCCTTCGCCCAGGGATTGCGCTATAGGCCCGGCGACGATTTGCTGGAAACACGGCTGGTGCTGCGGGGAACGGACAAGAACCTGGTCGAAAGTGAACGCGTGGACTGGCGATCGCAACAGTACCACGTGAATAACCAGGATGAGGATTTCATGCGGAACCGGTTCTGGCCTGACGGGATGATCCGGATCGCCGGCCGGGAACACAACGCCATCGTCGAATCGGCCTGCTTTCGCAAAGGCGAGATGACCTGCCTGTCGTGCCATTCCATGCACGACTATACCGAACCGTCGGATCAACTCGGCGATCAGATGGGCGATGACGAAGCGTGCCTGCAGTGCCACCAGGTCTATCGGTCACGGCTGGAGGAACATACGCACCATGAGGCGGGCTCGTCGGGGTCTCGGTGCTACAACTGCCACATGCCGCACACGGTTTACGGGTTGATGCAGAACGTCCGCAGCCATTGGATCGACAGCCCCAGCGTGGCGACGACGGTGGAGACGGGCCGACCCAACGCGTGCAATCTGTGTCACCTGGATCGGACGCTGGCCTGGACCAACGAGCATCTGGCCGATTGGTATGAGATACGCCCTGCCCAACTGTCGAAAGATCAGACGCGCGTCGCCGGTTCATTGCTGTGGTTGCTGACCGGCCATGCCCATCAACGGGCGATGATGGCCTGGCACATGGGCTGGGGGCCGGCCCAGGAAGCCTCGGGGACGGATTGGATGGTGCCTTACCTGGGGCACCTGCTGATCGACCCTTATTCAGCCATTCGGCACATCGCCGCCCGTACGCTGCGGTCGTTGCCCGGGGCGGGCTTGCCGAAATACAGCTATTTGGGCTCCAACAAGCATTTGAGCGGCGTGCGCAACGAGGTGGTGAACGGGTGGCTTCAACGGGCCAGGCCGCCCGACAAGCCGTGCCCGCAGTTGCTTATCGATACCTCGGGCCAACTGGACCTTGATGAGTTCATCCGCCTGGCCAAGCACCGCGACCCCATTTCGCTCTTTCTGGAGGAGTGAGTCAAGCCGCCATGCCCAGCGCCAACGACGGCCCACCACGGAACAGCGCCACACCCCTGGGGAACGAAGACGCGGCAAGTTTGGCCCGCCGTCATCTGTGTTTCGGGTGGTGGTCGCTGCTGTTGTTTGTGGCTATGGGTCTGGTGTTGGAGAGTCTGCACGGATTCAAGGTACGCTTTTACCTGGATGTGGACAACCAGACCCGGCGGCTGATGTGGACGCTGTGCCACGCACACGGCACGTTGCTGGCCGTGATCCATATCGCC
>JBHHVM010000505.1:0-2795 GCA_046754265.1 Phycisphaerae bacterium | reverse complement strand
AATTCCGTTGGGGACGCGATTAGGTCGATCCACATCCTCGTTCGAGTTGTTCTTCGAGCTCTTCCATAAGCTCGGTGATCTTCCGCTCGCGGTCACCGGTCGGTGTCACCCAACGCGCCGGGCCGTCGGATTCGAGCAAGCGCCGGATCCTCCGGCTGGCCAGGATCACCGTGGAGTGGTCTTTGTTGCCCATAAAACGGCCGATCTCCGGAAAACTCATTTCCGTATGTTTCCTCGCCAGGTACATCGCGATTCCCCGGGCAAGTGCAATCGTCCGTGTCTTGCGCGAGGTGTGGAGATCGGCCGGTGTTAGCCCGAAGTAAATCGCCACCACACTTTCAATGTCGCTAAGCCGAACCACCGGCACGGTTCGCTCCACCAAATCTCGAAGGCAGCGCCGCACGACCTCTTCGGTCAAGGGCTCGTGGCTGACCTGTTTGTGGGCCACCAGTCGCAACAAGGCCCCGTCCAATTCCCGGACATTGCTGCACACCAATTGGGCCACCAATTGGACGGTCGATTCGGAAAGCTCCAGTTTCATGCGCCGGGCCTGACGCCGCAGGATTTCAGCCCGGGTTTCGGCATCGGGCGATTCCACCTTCACCACCATCCCGGCCACGAACCGGGTGACCAACGATTCAGAAAGGCGCCCGATCAGCTTGGGGTGAACGTCGGACGACATCACCACCTGTTTGCCCGCGGCATCGATCGTGTTGAAAGTGTGCAGAAACTCTTCCTGGGTCGCTCGTTTGTTGGCCAGGAAGTGAATGTCATCGATGATCAGCACGTCCACGTTCCGGTAGCGACGCTGAAACGCTTCGCGATTGTTGCCCTTGATGGAATAGACGAACTGGTTCGTAAAGTCCTCGCCGGACACGTAGGCACAAATCAGATTCGGCTTGGTTTGATTGATGCGATTGGTGATGCCTTGAAGGAGATGAGTCTTGCCCAGGCCGCACCCCCCGTGAATGAACAAGGGGTTGTACTGAACGGCCGGCTGATCTGCGACCGTCTCGGCCGCAGCGTAGGCCAGTCGGTTGGATTGACCCACCACGAAGTCCTCCAGCCGTCCGCGCAGCGGTTTGGCCGGCGGGGTCGCTCCGGTGCGCATGCGCTGGCGGGCCTCGCGCTCCGGATTGTTGGCCGCATAGGCCACTTGCGAGTCGGGCTGCTTTTTGCCCATACGCCGCGTCAAGCCCGGGTCGATGCTATAGAACACCTCCGGGCGCTGTCCGGTCAATTCGCCGGCCACGTCCGCGATGACCTCGGTAAAGTGGCTTTCGATCCATCCTCCGATGAAAAGGTTTGGCACTCCCACCTTCAAGTGACCGTTGGCGAAGGTGAACCGCGTGGCGTTCTTGAACCAGACCTTGTAACGTTGGGGGCCTAACTTTTCGGCGAGGGCGTTTTCCAATTTGGCGACGGTGTCTTCGGCGCAGACGATCACCACTGGGCTCCTTTGTGCCGGCGAGCCTTCGCTCTGGCTGTTGAATCCTAAATCAAATCACAAACAAAAACAGACTTGGTCGCTTGCCTCTTACCCGGCGGGATCATTCCTTCGGCGACCGCAACAAGAACTGAATCTATCACGACCATCGGATGCGGTCAACGATAAACCTAAGCCTTTGTTATGCACAATCGGTGTCGTTTCGCAAAACAAGTACTTAGCGCAATACTTTTTTTTGTTTGCACATGATAGCCACATCGGCTGGAACGGTTGTGCATAAGACTGTGGATAACCTTGCCGAGGTTACGCACACCGTTGCGGGTTGGGTGTGAACCACGCGGACCGTCGCGTGGTCTCGTGCATGCCCCAGCGCTGATAGAGGCGCCGGGCCGGCTCGTTGTCTTCGTCCACGGCAAGCGTTAGGTCGGCGTCGCCGTGCCGGCGGCAATGGTCCACCGCCCGCGCCAGAATTGCGTCACCGATACCCGAAGCCCGGGCCTGGGGTACAACCCCCATATAAACGATCTCAAAAGCGGGCCGATCCTGAACGCCGGCAAGCAGCAACACGCCCACGCCATGGTCTGCCCGCGTGACCACATACCAGCCCTGGGGGTCGTGAATCCCCGTGGCACGATGCGTGGCCAGGACCTCCTCCGGACGGCGTATGCCCGAAAGTTTTGGGCAATCCAGACTGGCTTGATAGGTCTGTGTCAACACGTCAACGAACAGGTCATGCGTCTGAGGGCTGTAGGTCACGAAACTGAGCGCATCGCTCCCTCTGACGGTCGGTCCCGGCCCCCGGGCGGTCCGCTCCAGGTAAATCAACTCCGCCAGGTGCTCGAAGCCCGCTTCCGCAAACAGCTGCGACTCTGCTCGGGCCTCTTGATCCAGCAGTGCTTGAATGAGCGTCACCGAATGGTCCCAGGCGTGCTGCGGCAAGCGATCGAGCAGCATGCGCGTGGCCTGGCGCCTGCCGTCCCGTGCGGAACCCGCCGGGATGAACGCCGCCCCCAGACGGCCGGGCGATTCGATGAGCAGGGCCCCCGACACCCAGCGACCGTTCACCCGGGCGCCCAAGACCACACCCAAGCTGAACGATCGCTGCTCGACATACTCCAAAAGTCGGTCCACGCGGGCCTGGGTGTCGCGCGAGCCCTCACCGGGCGACGCCAGCACCACGCCAAGCACGGTCCGGCGTTGTGGATTCGACTCCTCGAGGACCTCAATCGTCGGTGGCTCGGCTGCACTCATTATCAAACCGTCGGGAGTCCGCGGGTCAAAGTCCGGCAGCACCATCGCGGCTGACGCTTTCGGGCCGAATCACCGCATCGAACCCTCGCACGTTCAA
>JBHHVM010000504.1:0-2797 GCA_046754265.1 Phycisphaerae bacterium | reverse complement strand
CAAAGCGGTAATAATGAACGGTCAGCAAATTGGCTGGATCGCTGATTCGTCGCACGTCCCAGCCGGATCGGCCTACCGAAACCCGGCCGGTTTTTCCAGCGACGGTGAACGGCACCAGTTGATACCGGTCACCCATACTGGGGAAGTAGGACAACAGTTCGTCGTAGTTGATGGTGATGATCAACTCGTACGCGCCGTCAGGGCACGATGCGCTCCGCCGCTGCGGGTTGCCGTCGGGGGCCGTCAATACTCCCTGGGCGACGGCTCGGCCGTTTTGTCGGATCGCCCAATGCACCGGGTGCCCGCGGGCGTCGTCGGGCAGGTCGAATTCGATGTCGACGTCCGCCCTGGTCAGCCCGGTCAGGCAACACAGACCAACCAGAGGCCAGACCCAGTGGGCTTTTCGAAGGTAGGGGCCGGCAGTGCGTACAATCATGGTTGGCAGCAGGATACCGGAATGGGCACGAACTGCTCAAATAGAATATGCGGGTTGAGGGGCCCCGGCCGGAAAAACTGTTTCACATTCCCCGGTCGGGCGAATTCGGGCATTGAATCGTCGCTTGGCGATAGCTACCCTTAGAAGTAGCCGAGTGAGATAGGCCCGCCAGCTCATCCTACCAGAGGGGAGCCCCCACCGATGAGGACATTCCAGGCTATTGTCGCCTGCACCCTGGCTTTTTCCGCCATGCCCACTTGGGCTGCCCCCTTGAACGGTCGAGCACCCATCGACGACGTTTTTTACATGTATATGCCCATCGCCTGGCGTGATTCCGATAACGATGCCGCCCGTTTTGGCGATTTCGGCGGCATGACCGCCGCCCTGCCCTACCTGGAAGCCCTGGGTATCACCGCCATCTGGATGAACCCCATCTTCCCCTCACCGGGCTATCACGGGTATCAGCACGATGCCGCCGACCAGATCAATTCCCGGTTCGGGACCGAGGCTGACTTCCTGAGTTTTGTGGCAGCCGCCCATGCCCGGGGGATCAAGGTATTCATTGACTTTGTGGTCTACGGGATCAGCGACCGCTCCATCTGGTACCAGGACGCCTTCGGGAATCCCGCATCCGTCTTTGACGATTACTTGGCTTTTACCAACGGTTCCAACACGAGCTTTCTGGGCTCGAACTTCACTACCTGGAACGGCGATAGCGTCGGCTTTATCCACTGGAATCTCAACAATGCCACCGTGACCGACATGGTCACAACCTGGGCCGAGCGATGGCTGGACCCCAACATCGACGGCAACTTTCTTGACGGCGTGGACGGCTACCGCCTGGATCACGTCTCAGCCTTCGATCCGGTGGAAAGCCCCTGGGGCTACGACTTGGCCTGGTGGATCGCCTGGCACAACCGCATCCGGGCCCTCAATCCGGATGTCTTCACCTTCGCCGAGCAGGCGGATTGGGGCTCGCACGGCGCCGACCTGCTGCCCGCCTTCGACGCAGCCATGACCAAACCTTGGGAGTTTGCCGCACGCAGCGCCCTGGCCAACGAATCGTCCAACGACCTGTATACGCAGATGGACGTGACCTTGGGCACGCTGCCGGCAGGCGAGATGTACCTGGCCACCATCGGCGATCACGACGTGGATCGCATCGCGTCGGTCATCGGCGGTAGTCTTAATAAAGCCAAGTCGGCGGCGGCCGTGCTTTTGACCCAGCCCTTCCCGCCGGTCATTTACTACGGCGACGAGATCGGCATGTTGGGCGTCAAGCAGAACTACGGCAGCGATGCCAACGACATTCCCTTCCGCGAACCCTTCAAGTGGAACGCGGTGGCGGGTCCGCCCATGAGCAACTACTGGGTGCTTAACAACCAGGCGTTTAACAACCCGTTTTCGGGCGATAACGACGGTCGCAGCGTCGAAGAGCAGGACGGCGTGCCCGGGTCGCTGCTGGAAACCTACAAATCCCTGATCGCGGCCCGAAAGGCCAACTCTGCCCTGCGCGTGGGGACCTACTCGGCTGTGAGCAACAGCAGCTCGGCCGTCTGGGCATTTCTGCGTTACGATGCGACCGGCGGCCAAACGCTGCTGGTGGCCATCAATCTCAGCGGAACGGGAGTCACCGCCACGCTCGATTTGACCTCAGCCGGCATTCCCGGTGGATCGACGACCGTGCAAGACGTGATCACCGGCAGCTTCTTGCCCCTTTTGACCGACGCCAACAAGGCTGCCTATGGGCTTAGCCTGGGGGCCTATGGGTTCGCAATCCTGGATGTCAACGTCATCCCGGGACAGGGCGGGCCACCAACGGGCGGGCGCGACGGGCTCAACATTCCAGGCGATTTGGGGGCTGCTAATCTCATCGCCCTGCAAGACAACGAGACGGGCCTGGGCGACAACGTCAGCGAGGCCAACGCGCTGTACCTTCGACCCACCGCCAGCGGCATCGAAATCGGCATCCCCGGTAACGTGCAGGCCAACGGCACCGGGTTCGTCATCCTCTTCGACTCCGATCCTGTCCAGGGACAATCCCAATTGCAGACGGCCGGCATGCCCACACCCCCCAGCGCCATTCCGCCATTGGATGGCACAACCTTCGATACCGGCTTCGATCCGGAGATCCTGATTTTTGCCAACGCCTTTGGGGGCCAACTTTTCGTGGACCGCTACACGCTGGACTCGGCTGGCGGAGGGCAAAAGCGTTACGTCGGGATGAGCGTGGTGGACAGCGGTGCAGCGCCGTTATCCGGAGGTAGCAATCCCAACGGCATGGAGTTGGCGATGAATAACACCAACACGGCCGGGGTGACCGACATCAACGCTTCAGGGGCAGCCAGTGCCAGCAGTGGC
>JBHHVM010000503.1:0-2820 GCA_046754265.1 Phycisphaerae bacterium | reverse complement strand
ATCTCCAAAACAAGCGGAGCTCGATGAGCTTCGACGGCGCGTTTCCGTCCTGGAAGCCGACGTGTCGGCTGAGGTCACCGGGCAACCCTGGGCCCCGAAGGGGTACTACGCCACTTATCATATCCTGGCTGGGATCATCCTGGGGCTGTTCGCCGCCTCGGCCAGTTTGCTTTTCAATGTGGTCGGGTCGGTGATGGTGGGCAAGCACCCCCTGGAATTGATCCGGGTGTACTTGACGTTTCCGATGGGCGAATCAGCCCTGGAATTGACCAGCGGGTTTGTCCTGGCTGCGGGCTGTTGCTTGTATTTGGGCACCGGCATGATTGGCGGCATCCCCTTTCACCTGATCCTCAGTCGCTATTTCGCCCAGGCCGGCTTCGGCAAACGGTTCGCGGTGGCCACCGTGCTGGGGATTGGCATCTGGCTGGTCAACTTTTACGGCTTTTTGTACTGGGCCCAGCCCATGCTGCTGGAAGATGGCCAGCGCTGGATCGTGGATCGAGTGCCTTGGTACGTGGCGGCACTGACCCATCTGGTGTTTGGCTGGACCATGTTGATGGTGGACCAATGGGGGCGGTTCGTTCCTCATGAGTCCACCCCGGTTGAGGGGGCGGCTGGCTGATGCGGGCACCGTGGGCTGTACTGGGGTTGGTGGTCGCGCTGGTGTGCGGCGGCTGTGGCCGGGACGAAGGCGACGTGGACACGTCCAGGCCGGCTGAGTTTGGTTTCCAAACCAATCTGCAAACCAGCCTGGTGGAGGAGGGACGGGCCACTTATCTGCAATACTGCGTTGGCTGTCACGGCCCGGACGGCGACGGTAAGGGCGAGGCTGCACGGTTTTTTCACCCCACGCCGAGGAACTTCCAAAAGGCCAATTTCAAGTTCAGCTCCACGCGATCGGGGCAGTTGCCCACTGATGCCGATCTGAGGCGAACCATTCTGAACGGGCTCAAGGGTAGCGCCATGCCCCCGTTCGAGCTCTTGCCGGCCCGTTCGGTGGATGGGCTGATCGCTTACGTCAAGACGTTTTCGCCCAAATGGCGAGAGCGCCAGCCATCATCGGCGATTCCACGGGTTCACGACCCCTACCGCAACGACCCAGCCAAGGGCATCGCCCGCGGCGAGATGATCTATCACGGCTATGCCCAATGCTGGAACTGTCACCCGTCGTATGTCAGCAGCGAAAAGCTCAACCAACACCGTGCGGCTGTGGGCAACAACCCGTTGCCGTCATTTCGTCCGAATATCGACCGGTCGGTGGGCAAGCCCAACACCGAAGGCGAGATCGTCTATCCGCCGGATTTTCTGCGCGACTTTGTGCGCAGCGGGGCGGACGTAGAGAGCCTGTATCGGTCGGTGGCTGCGGGCATCACCGGCACGGCCATGCCCACCTGGGTCGATTCGATGGAGGTACCCGGCGACAAGGAGGGCGATCCTCCGCTGGTGCAGCCGGCCGACCTCTGGGCGACGGCCTATTACGTGCAGGACCTGATCCGGCGTAGGCCTGCCAAACTCGCCGAGGGAAGTTTCGAGGTTCGCGATCGGACCCGCAAGCTCTACATCTACAGCGAACCCCCACCCCCCGCGCCTATTGCCGAGACTGAAACGGAACCGGCTGAGGAGTTTTTGGAAGACGATGAGGACGATTAGATGAGCCAGGCTGCCGGCGTATCGCTGGGATCCCAGGATCCGTTCCCGGATGACCCCAGCCAATTGGTCAACGAGCGCATCGTCCTATGGTACTTCGGCGCCAGCTTGGCCTACCTCATGGTGGCCATGTTGGCGGGGCTGCTGTTTTCCATGCAGTTTCTTCAGCACTACCCCCTGGCGGGCATCGAGCTCTTTTCGCCGGGGCGCTGGCGCATGGTGCATACGCAGGGTGTGGCTTATGGCTTTATCGCCAACGCTTTCCTGGGGGCTTTGCACTGGGCGATACCGCGTTTGACGCTTCGCCCGGTGCTGAGCGAAAAGCTGTCCTGGTTTATCTTTGCAGCCTGGCAGGGCGTGGTCCTGGCCACGGTGGTCGGTCTGCTGATCGGCCACGCCCAGGCGCTGGAATGGGGCGAGACGCCGGTGTGGGTGGACCCGGTGGCGCAGTTGGGCTTGATTCTTGTGGCCGTCAACTTCCTGACGCCGATCCTGAAGGTCAAAGGGCCACTCTACGTATCGCTATGGTATTTCATCGCTGCCTTCATCTGGACCATTTTGGTCTATGCCATGGGCAACTTTCTGCCCGAGTATTTCGTGGGCGGCTCGGCGGCCGGCGCCATCGGCGGGCTTTTCATCCACGACCTGGTGGGCCTGTTCGTGACCCCCATAGGCTGGGGGCTGATGTACTACTTCGTGCCCATCATCCTGAAGAAACCGATCTGGAGCCACGGCCTGTCGCTAGTGGGGTTCTGGGGGCTGGCGTTTTTTTACCCGCTCAACGGCATCCACCATTTTTTCTACAGCCCGATACCGATGTTCCTGCAATATGGGGCGGTGATCGCCACCATTGCGGTGGAATTGGTGGTGACCACGGTCATCATCAACTTCTTCGGCACGATCCATGGCAAGGGCGACCTGCTGCGATCCTCCATGCCCATCCGCTGGTTCTATATCGGCATGGTGTTCTACTTTACGACGTGCTTGCAGTGTGCTTTTCAGACCACGCTGACCTTCCAGAAGATCATCCACTTTACCGACTGGGTCGTGGGGCACGCCCACCTGGTGATGTTCGGGGTGTTCGGTTTCTGGATCTTGGGCATGTTGGTCTACTTGTTGCCGCGGGTGATGGGGGCCACGGGTTGGTACCGCGACCGGTGGAACCACTGGCAC
>JBHHVM010000502.1:0-2833 GCA_046754265.1 Phycisphaerae bacterium | reverse complement strand
GCCACCTACCCCACCACGCACGAGGCAAACAACGCATCCACCATCCCCACCCCAGCCATCGCCGGCGCCAGCAGCGGCATCAACATGCCCGACCACAGCAAGCCCACAAAGATGATAAATCCAAGCGGTCTGATCGCCGCATACACCCGGCCCAGCGTGTTGGGAAACAGATGTTCCAGCACCCAGGACCCGTCCAACGGCGGCACTGGAATCATGTTAAAAGCCGCCAGGAACACGTTGATCAAAAATGCCAGTTTCAACCCGCTCAACAACACAGCCACAACCGGCGCCCCGGAAAACCCTGAAAGCTGCACCGAGGGGTTAAACAGATTGGCGAAGTGCCACACTTCGACCCCTGGGGCAATGAAACGTAGCAAACACCCGCAGGTCAACAGCACCGACAGCGCCAACGCAGCCAAAAGCAGGTTCGACCCGGGCCCGGCGATGGATATCAGAATATGGGCCCGGCGATATCGTCGCACCCCGCCCAGCCGAACCGGCACCGGTCGCGCATACCCGAACACCGGGGCGCCACTCATGGTCAGCAACAAGGGTAGAATGACCGTGCCGAACGGATCGATGTGCGAAAGCGGATTGAGCGTCACCCGTCCCTGCGATCGGGCGAAATCGTCGCCGCACCACCAGGCTGTCACCGCATGGGCGGCCTCATGGACCGACAGGGAGATGACGATCACCACCAGCGATAGAATACGAACCGTCCACGTATAGCCCAGGTCGCCGCCCGCCAAGTCAGCCGGGGCGGACACCTCGACCGGCGGCTGCATCCACGTCCAACTCCCCAAGGCGCAGACAGCCAACCCCCACAGCATCCAAGCAATCGTGATTCGCCCCATCCAGCGGACGTGCAACCAGGCGGCGCTGTCCTGCTGACGGCCTCGCTGGAGCACCAACAGCAAAGTGGCCACCGCGGCGAATACCAAACCGACGAAGGGAATAAAGGCCAGCGAAGCAGCGATCAATGCCCACACCGACACCGCCGACATCTTGGGCCAGATCGGACGCCGGGCCTCGGCCGCGGCTTCTTCATGCCGGGCCAGCGACTCCGGCGTCTCGGACCGGGCTTGAATGCGGCGTTGAAGTTCGTCGGCCTGTTGAGTTGGGACCAGAAAGCCCACCTCGTCCTCGGGTCCGCAGAACCGCACCACGGTTTCGCCGGCCATGGGCGAGATATACAGGTCCGTCGCAAATCGGGCACGGGGAATCTCGAAGCCGCCGCCCTCGCATTCCAGGGCTATGCCGCCCGGGCCGGCGTGGAGGGTCCACTGGCGCCCTTGGCTATCCACCCAACCCAGCGGAGCATTGGCCGGTGGCTCCGGGGCGGGTCGTTCGGTTTCGGCGGATGGGTCCATCGACGCCTGTCTTTCAGCGTGCCGGGGTTCGGGCGGTCAACTCGCCCATCATAGTGCCAGGCCCCCCGGGTTGCTAGAATACTCCCACCGCGCCACTTGGCCGGGACCGCTTAATTGGGAGACCCTCGATGAACATCGCCGTAACCGGGGCTACCGGGTTCTTGGGACGCTACGTGGTCAATCATTTGACGGCTGGCGGTCACCGCTGCCGGTGCTGGCATCGACCCGACAGCGATCGGACCGGATTCTCGCACGAAGCGTCGATTCAATGGGTTCCTGGGACCCTAAGCGATCCGGACGCAGCCGATGCGTTGCTGACCGGGACCGATGCGGTGGTCCACGCCGCCCTGCATCGACCCGGCCAACGATTCCGGGGCGGCGAAGGCGATCTGACCGAGTTCATGACGCTCAACCTGGTGGGCAGCGTGCGCCTGATCGAGCTGGCCAAGAACCTCGGCGTGGGCCGGTTCGTTTACATCTCGACTTGTGCGGTCCACGAAGCCATCCTCGACGACCGCAAGCTCGACGAAGCCCACCCCCTGTGGCCCACCTCGCACTACGGCGCCCACAAAGCCGCCGTCGAAAAGTTCGTCCACAGTTTCGGCCTGGGAACCGACTATCCGGTCTGCGCCCTAAGACCCACCGGCATCTACGGCCTGGCCCAACCCGTCAATCGCAGCAAATGGTTCGAACTGGTAGCCAAAGTTGCCGCCGGTCAGGACGTCGATACCCGCCGCGGCGGAAAAGAGGTCCACGCCGCCGACGTCGCCAAAGCCGTGGAAATCTTGCTCCAATCCGACGGCATCAAAGGCCAAGCCTACAACTGCTACGACATGTACATATCGGAACAACAAGTAGCCGAACTGGCCCGAGACATATCCGGCAGCAGTTCACAAATCGCCCCCCACAACCCAACCCCAAAACATCAAATCGACACCACCAAGTTACAAGCCCTGGGCATGAACTTCGGAGGCCAACCCCAGCTCCGCGAATACGTCGCCCAGTTGCTAACCGAGATAGGGGTAGGGAAAACCGGTTGATTACCCGGTCTCCCCTACCCCTATCGTATCTTGCGCTAGGCCCGGCATTCATGCCGGGTTCGGGAGCCGGCGGATTCCTCTCTAGCCCGCTTCTAGCGGGCTTCTCGTGGTCCGGGTTCACCCGTCAGCCATGACATCCCTTGACCTCCAACGGCTAAAGCCAGCCCTCGAGAACTCCGGTGAACCGGAGTCGCACAAGCTGTGCCGCGCATCATCAACCCGGCATAAATGCCGGGCCTAGCCCATGCTCGGCGTGTTCGCGAGCAACGCCAATCCAGCCGGTGAACGTTTACATTGCACCTGGACCCTCCCGAGCGGGGGATAGCCGAGTCCGTCACGCATCGACCGATTCAGCCGGTGGGTCTTCTGACGGTTTCTCCGCCGCTGTTTCCGGCGGTTTGGGAAGCGCCTCGACTTCCGGCA